>FR893195.1 GCA_000436035.1 Prevotella sp. CAG:732
AGAGCAACTGACTCTTAATCAGTGGGTCTAGGGTTCGAATCCCTAAGGGTGTACAAAAAGAGGAAGTTTATTGGTGGACTTCCTTTTTTGTGTTTATATACCTTTCTTCTTCTTTCTGCTTTCCCTTTTCTCCCAATTCGCATTCCTTTCTGTCCGTCTTCGCTCATTCAGTGTTCCATCCGTTAAATTTTGCTACTGGTGAGTCCCTAATTCTTTCTTTTTGATAAAAATGTGCCCTCAAAACTTTGTTATTTGAAATATAAGTCGTACCTTTGCGCTAAATTATAAGTGAATCGTATTTCAGCGACAAAAAGACAATATAAAGAAATAGTAAAAATGATTAGTTTTATCTTGAGCCTTGTGGCTTTGGTGCTAGGCTACATGGTTTACGGAAAGTTTATAGCACGCACATTCGGTCCTGACGACCGTCCTACGCCTGCCATCACCAAGGCGGATGGCGTAGATTTCATGGTGCTTCCTAGTTGGAAGATCTTTATGATTCAATTCCTCAATATCGCTGGTACGGGTCCTATTTTCGGTGCTATCATGGGCGCTTGGTATGGTCCGGTGGCTTATCTCTGGATTATTTTCGGATGTATCTTTGCTGGTGCGATGCACGACTATATGAGCGGTATGCTCAGCTTGCGCAATGGTGGCGCTGGTCTTCCTGAATTGGTGGGCAAATACTTGGGCGGCAGAACCAAGAAGGTGATGCTCGTATTCTCCGTGTTGCTCTTGATGATGGTGGGAGCCGTGTTCGTGTATAGTCCTGCTGTCATCTTGAAGGATATTTGGGGAAGTCAGTCGCTTTGGATTGTCGTTATCTTCATTTATTATATCATCGCCACCTTGTTGCCTATCGACAAGATTATCGGTAAGATATATCCACTCTTTGCTTTCTCGTTGCTCTTTATGGCTGGTGCCTTGATGATAGGTTTGTTTGTCAAGTGGCCTTCTTTGCCTGAGCTTTGGAGCGATCTCTCTAGCTGCAATCTCAATGAGAAAACTTCTTGGTTGGGTGCTGAGCCATTCATGCAGAAGAATCCTCTCTTCCCATGCTTGTTTATCACCATCGCCTGTGGTGCCATCAGTGGTTTCCATGCTACCCAGAGTCCTTTGATGGCTCGTTGCATGAAGAACGAGAAGATGGGGCGTCCTATCTTCTATGGTGCGATGATCACGGAGGGTATCGTTGCCTTAATTTGGGCTACTGTTTCCATGTACTTCTTCTATTATGGCGGATGGCGTGAGTGCTTGAGTGCCGAGGGTATCCAGGAGTTCATCAATCAGGCTGGCGGTGGTAAGTCGTTGGTACAATACTTCAGTGCTCCTACGGTAGTGAAGATTGTATGCTCTAGTTGGTTGGGTGTTGCCGGAGGTATCTTGGCACTCTTGGGTGTCGTGGCTGCTCCTATTACCAGTGGTGATACGGCATTGCGTAGTGCCCGCCTCATTATCGCCGAGTTCATAGGCTTGGAACAGCGCAGTATGCGCAAGCGTCTCTATGTTTGCGTTCCTTTATTTGCTTTGACCATGGGCATCTTGTTCTGGCAGATGGAGAATCCTGATGGCTTCAATGTCATCTGGCAGTATTTCGGATGGGCAAACCAGACGCTCGCTGTCTTCACGCTTTGGACCTTGACCGTCTATATGGTGCAGCAGAAGAAACCTTATATCATCACCTTGGTGCCAGCCTTGTTTATGACGGTGGTATGTTCCACCTTCTTGCTGGTTTCGCCAGAGGCAATGGCTTTGAGCGAGGGCATTTCCTATACCTTCAGCGTCGTCTTCTTGGTGGTAGCCTTGGTATGGTTCTTCGCTTGGTATCGTAAGTATCAGAAATCAATTAATATTAACTAATACACATTGCATTATGCGTATGAAAAAATTAGCTCTCGTGGCAGTGGCGCTCTTGGCTAGCGTGGCTGCCCATGCACAGTTTGAAAAAGGAAAAGTTTATTGCGGCGCTTCGCTCACAGGACTTAATTTGAGTTACAGTGGCTCTTCTGAGTTGAATCTCGGCTTGCAGGGTCAGGCTGGTTATCTCTTTGCCGACAACTTGATGGCAGTGGGCAACCTCTCTTACCAGCATACGGGCAAGGAAGGTGTGAAAGACTATGTCAGCGTGGGCGTACAGGGCAGATATTATATCATTCAGAATGGTCTCTATCTCGGATTGGGAGCCAAGTTGGCTCATACAGGTAGTTATAATGATGTGATGCCCGGTCTTGAGGTAGGTTATGCGTTCTTCGTGAGCCGTACCGTTACCATCGAGCCTGCTGTCTATTACGATCAGAGTTTCAAGAATCACTCAGACTACTCTACGATAGGTTTGCGTGTGGGAATAGGAATCTATCTCTAATGGAACAGCAATATCCTTCAGTTTTGTTGGAGAAGGCTGTCGGTGAGTTTGCCAAGCTTCCGGGAATCGGGCGTAAGACAGCCTTGCGCCTGATTCTCCATACACTGCGACAGAGTGACGAGTCGGTGGATCAGTTTGTCGATGCTATCTCTCGCTTGAAAAAGGAGGTGAAGTATTGCAAGGTGTGTCATAACATCAGCGATACAGACGTATGTAGCATCTGTAGCGATGCTCGCAGAGATGCTTCTACCATCTGCGTGGTGGAGAACATCCAGGACGTGATGGCTGTGGAGAACACCCAGCAGTATCATGGGCTCTATCATGTGTTGGGTGGGTTGATTTCGCCTATGGATGGCATCGGACCTGCCGACTTGGAGATTGACTCGCTGGTCGCTAGGGTGGCTGGGGGCAAGGTGAACGAAATCATCTTTGCCCTGAGTAGTACGATGGAAGGCGATACCACCAACTTCTATATCTCCAGGAAACTCGCTGATTATCCTGTGAAACTTTCTGTCATCGCTCGCGGTATTTCCGTGGGAGACGAACTGGAATATACGGATGAGGTGACCTTGGGGCGCTCTATCCTTAACCGAACACCCTTCGGACAGTAACCTTCGGGTGTTCTTATCTTCTATCTGTTATGAATTTGAAACAGACTCAAAAAACTTTGATGATCATCTTCTGGGGCTATTTGATTGTCGGCTTCTTGATGGTCTTCCTCTATGAGTTGGAATTTTTGACTCCTACAGATATAGGGTCGGATGCCAACTTGGTGTTTTTCATGCAAGTCTTGATGGAGTTTGTCACCATAGCCGTGATACCTATCGCCTTGAAGCTTTTCGCCTTCAAGCCCATCCGTCGCAAATTGGATGAACTGAAGGAGAAAGCCTTGTTGGCGTGGGGAATCGCTCGCATTGACATGCTGTGTATTCCGATGTTGGTAGATGCCTTCATGTACTATCAGACCATGTCGCCAGCTTTTGGCTATATGGCGATCATCCTGTTCCTCTGCCTTTTCTTCATTTATCCTTCCATGGGAAGATGCTATGATGAGTTGGGGGAGAACGAGACGAATGGTAAGATGTAGTTCGTCTCTTCTTATGTGGTATCTATATAATAATGTGTGTGCTATATATATAATAAGGTGAAACTCTCTGTTGTAATCGTTAGCTATAATGTCAAGTATTATCTCGAA
The DNA here is from genome assembly GCA_000436035.1 of Prevotella sp. CAG:732. Lineage (GTDB taxonomy): Bacteria > Bacteroidota > Bacteroidia > Bacteroidales > Bacteroidaceae > Prevotella. The sequence continues at coordinate 3,558 of FR893195.1, forward strand.
CAATGCCTTTCGTCGCTATATCGGTCGCTGAAAGGTCTGGAGTTCGAGATTTTCGTTGTTGACAATCATTCCAAGGATGGTTCGGTGGAATATCTTTCAGAACGTTTCCCGAATGTGCGGCTCATCGGCAGTCCCCACAACTTGGGCTTTGCGAGGGCAAACAACTTGGCGATCGGTGAAAGCCGGGGTGAGTATGCCTTGCTTCTCAATCCTGATACCGTGGTCGGTGAATCTACCATCCGAGATACACTCCGTTTTATGGACGAACATCCCGATGCGGGTTCGCTGGGTGTTCGCATGATGGACGCCAAGGGAACGGATGCCAAGGAGAGTAGGAGAGGACTTCCTTCGCCGATGGTTGCCTTTTACAAGATGTCGGGCTTATGCGCTCGCTTCCCGAAAAGCAAGCGATTCGGACATTATTATATGGGTTATCTTCCTTGGGATTCTCCTTCTGCCATTGAAGTGGTGAGCGGTGCTTTTTGCTTGTTGAGGAAAGAGGCATTGGAGAAAGTGGGACTGCTTGACGAAGACTTCTTCATGTATGGCGAGGACATCGACTTGTCGTATCGTGTCTTGAAGGGCGGTTACAAGAACTATTATTTCCCTAGTTACATTCTGCATTACAAGGGCGAGAGCACCCAGAAGTCAAGCTTTAGGTATGTCCACGTCTTCTACGAGGCGATGTTTATCTTCTTCCGAAAACATTATTCGGGCACGTCGGTTCTTCTCAGTTTGCCTATCAAGGCTGCCATCTATGCCAAGGCTATGGTGGCACTGTGCAAGATGCAGTTGGGTAAGGCAAAACGTAGTCTGGGTTTTGTGTCTCCAGTGTGGGCTTCATCCTTGTATGTGTTTGTGGGGAGTGAAAAGATGCTTCAGACTTGCCGTTCCTTGGCACAAAGAAAAGGATTGGCAGCTCGCTTTTTTGTCTGCGATGCAGGAAAGTTGGAACAGGGAGGCATTGAACAGTTTGATGTAGATGGCGTGCCAGCTAATGCGGTTAGATATATCGTTTTCGATACGGGTACGTTCAACTATGATCAAATCTTTGCTTCATTCTCCAACCAACCGGATGAGATGAGAAGGTTCGCTTTCTTCCATCCCGACACAGGCAAGTTGGTGACGGAGCATGAAATTTTGTGGTAATTTGTAGTGAACAATCATTAAAGATGGAGAAGATGGGAGAGAAACCTCAGGTGAAACTTCGGGCTTTGGAGCCGGAAGACCTCAATTTCCTCTATGAGATAGAGAATGACGAGATGATTTGGAATGTGGGACTGACCAATGTTCCCTATTCCAAGAATTTGTTGCTCGACTACATAGCCAGCAGTTCTGGTGATATTTTTTCAGACAAGCAGGTGCGTATGATCATCGTCAATGAGCGAGGAGAAGACGTGGGCATGGTAGATTTGATAGATTTTTCGCCTGCTCACCAACGTGCAGAGTTGGGATTGGTCATTAAAAGTTCGTTCCGAAGACAAGGTTATGCGTCGGCTACTCTCGCCAAAATCAAGGAATATGCCAAAAACATCGTGCATCTTCATCAAATTTATGCGATTGTACCTCAAAATAATGTAGCTTGTGCTAAAATGCTAGAAAATGTTGGCTTTCAGCGAGTTCACTCCTTGAAAGACTGGCTTTTCGATGGGGAAAGTTACCATGACGCAGATTTTTTTCAAATATTTTTGTAAAAAAGTTGCAGAAAAATTTGGTGGAACCAAATAATTGTAGTACCTTTGCAACCGCAAATGAGAAATGAACCTCAAGCGAGTTAAATATTAACTCTATTTGGTGCGTTAGTTCAGTTGGTTAGAATGCCTGCCTGTCACGCAGGAGGTCACGAGTTCGAGTCTCGTACGCACCGCTTGATTCATTTTAAATTAGCACTTAACTGGTGCGTTAGTTCAGTTGGTTAGAATGCCTGCCTGTCACGCAGGAGGTCACGAGTTCGAGTCTCGTACGCACCGCAAAAAGCAATCTCATTTTGAGGTTGCTTTTTTGTTTTTATTACGTTTAAACATTTCCTATATGAAAAAGAAAATCCTGATGAATATATCCTTGGCTTTGCTCTTGGCATTGCCTATACAAGCTCAAGACAATCAAGCGTTGCGAGATACCTTGGCTCGTGCTACAGAAGTCTTGGCATATGCTCCCGACAGCATCGACTTGCGTCTGAAGAAGGCGGCTTGGAACATTCAGTTGGAGCAGTGGGACTATGCCAAGGATGACCTCGACAAGGTGTTGTTTCTCAACAATACCAATATTGCCGGACTTTTCTATCGTGCTTTCGTCAATGAGAAGCTGAAGAGGTACAACTTTGCCCGTCTCGATTATCAGAATCTCTTGGTACTGGTGCCCGGCAACTTTCAGGCGCAACTCGGTTTGGCTCTCCTCAATGAGAAGGACAAGCATTATACCGAGGCGTATGATGGCATCAACAATCTGATAGAGCAATTTCCAGATAGTGCCATGGCGTATGCGGCTCGTGGAGGAATGGAGAAGGAGAGAGGTATGTTGGAGTTGGCGGAATACGACTATCAGAAAGCCATCGAATTGGACTCCCATAACCGTGATTATCTGCTCAATCATGTGGATATCCTGATTACGCTAGGTAGAAAGACTGATGCCTTGGCAGACTTGGAGAAATTGAGAGGATTGGGCATGGCTTTGGGGGAGTTGAAGGATTTCTATGATCGTCTTCGTAAGCGAAAATAAACCATTTTTAATGGTACTTTCTGTAGAATTTCTGTTCCAATTGTAATTTCTATTTCTAAAAAATGCAAAAACTTCTTGGTGGTTTCAAGTTTTATAGTTACTTTTGCAGCAGTAATCAAGAGTGGGTGTTTGGATTCTAAGCCAGGCATTCGACGCTTTTTTGTTTCATTGTAATTAATGCTGAAATGGTAAAAATGAGATTTTTAAGGGGCCTTGTCGGCTTGTCTCTCTCCTTGGCTTGTCTGTCAAGTTGCGACTCTGTGTTTGATGTCCATCCCTACGATGTACGTGTGAAGGGTGAGACACAAATCAATGCCAAGCAGATTGTCAAGATAGAAGAGTTGATGAAGTCGAAAGATACCATCCGATTTGCCTTCATCAGCGATACTCATCAGTATTTGTCCGATTTCTCTGATGAAGTCGCGGACATCAACAAGCGTGATAGTATCGACTTCGTGATTCATGGCGGCGATATGACTGACTTTGGTGGAACTCGTGAATTTGAATGGGCAAGGGAGAAACTCTTCAAGTTGAAAGTGCCATTTGTTGCTTTGCTCGGCAACCACGACTGTTTGGGAACCGGCGAACAGGCTTACTTGGAAATGTTTGGTAGTCCAGATTTCTCTTTCATAGCTGCGAGAATCAAGTTCGTTTGCCTCAATACTAATGCGATGGAGTTTGATTATTCCAAACCTGTTCCAAACTTCGATTATATGGAGAGTCAGGTGACGGAGAATGCTTCGGATTTCGATAGAACCGTGATTTGTATGCATGCCGCCCCGTATTGCGAGCAATTTAATAATAATGTGGCAAATGTGTTCAACTACTATACGCAGAAATTCCCGAACCTGATGTTCTGTTTGTATGGGCATGGACATCATACGGAGCAAAACGACATGTTCGACAATGGCATCATGTACTACGAGGTAGGCAATGTCGCCAAGAGACAATATTATATATTCACCATCACACCAACAGATTATAGATATGAAATTATTGACTTTTAAGAGAGGGCTTGTGCTCTTGAGCTTCTTGCCATGTAGTCTGTGGTGTTTGGCTTCTGGAGATTCCCTCTCCGTTGATTCTAGTGTAGTAACGATGAATCGTTCTAAGTACGACTATCGAGTGCATCGTTATCGCAAGAGTTGGGGTGCTTTGATACCGACGCAGTTGGTATTGCAAACCTGTGGAAACATGGGGCTCTTCTCTTTTGGTATTGGATGGGACTATGGCAAGCATCGTCAATGGGAGACGCAGCTGCTGTTTGGTATCATTCCGAAGTATGATTCCAATTCGGTGAAGATGACGATGACCTTAAAGGAGAATTTCATTCCTTGGCGTGTGATGTTCAAGAAAGGATGGTCGTTTGAACCATTGGAATGTGGACTGTATTTGAATACCGTGTTTGGCAGTGATTTCTGGACACGCCAACCTAGTAAGTATGAAAATGGATACTATCCTTTCTCGACTCGTATTCGTCCGAATATATTCATAGGAGAGCAGTTTTCCAAGGAAATCTCGGTAAACAAGCGAAAGTTCATCAAGTCGTTTACATTCTTCTATGAGTTATCTACCAATGACATCTATACAATGAGTTTCATCAGAAATGGAAAAGCTGAGTTCTGGGATGTCTTTGGCTTGTCTCTAGGATTGAAAGTTCAACTGTTTTAGTTGAACTTTTTTTGTTTGGATTATGAACCCCAAACTAGAGGGGTATAAAAAGCAAAGAGCGGATACCTTCACAGGCAACCGCTCTACATTCAATAGGTATTAGTTTTTTTAAGGTAAAAAGATTGTATTCAGGATAACGTTTGCAAAGATAGCGAAAATAACTCGAACTACGAAATTTTTTTCCTCTTTTTTTCGAAATAATGAAATTTTTTCTTAAAAAGTTTGACGTTTTCATTTTTTATTCATATCTTTGCAGCCATATAAGCGAAAACTACGTTAGGTTTTTTCCTATTTGTAGTTCTAACGGCATATAAATCTTTAAATTCAATTTTATTATGAACAAAATTTTCAAAGGGCTTTTAGTAGCCGTGATGTTCACAAGTATGTGTGCATGTTCAAGTGACGAGACTTCTCAGTCGTCACAGGTGGAAACTTCAGAGCTGAGCCTCTCATTCTTTGATGCGAGTGTCGAGAGCTTTGACAAGACTAGAGCGGATGATGATGCTCCTAAGACGTTGAAGGATTACTTCGACCAACTCGACATTGCAATTATCCCTCAGGACAAGACCCAGAATCCGAATGAGATTCATGTCAAGCAATCCAGCACTGATGCCGACTTCGGCAAGCTTTCCACACGTCTTCCGATAGGAAAGTACACCTTGGTGGCGATTGCTTCCAAGAAATCCCTAGAGGTGACGATCACTTCGCCTACATTCGCTTCTTTCTCAGATGAGCATATCTCGGATATGGCATCGGTATGCCAGGAGATAGATGTGAAGAGTGGTGCGAATACGGTCAACGCCGTTTTGCATCGCTGTTTTACGAGATTGGTGATCTTATCTACCGATAAAGAGGAGCGGAATGTCGATAAGATGGTGGTAACCTACAAGGGTAAGTTCTCGAAGTCGTTCAATCCAACTACAGGTTTTGGTATTGCTGATGAACAGGAAAATACTTATACTAAAAATATATCGTTGGATCATACTGGGACACTTAGTACAGTCAAGATCAACTTCTCTACTTTCATTCCAGAGGAAACCGTTTCTTTGACGATGGATATCAAACTGTATAGTGCTGATAACACGCCCGTTAGAAGCCTACACTTCGATGACGTCAAGGTGCAGCAAGGGCATGTGACAACTTATACGGGTCCTCTCTTTTCTGCTGGTTCTTCTTTGAATTTCGCATTCGACAATGTGTCGCTTGTCAAGTCGGATTACGATGTGTCGTTCGGGGATTAAGGGAGCTTTGGTAAGATAGTATTTTTCCTTTATAAGAATCTTATTTTGTTTTATGACATAATAAGTGTGGTATGGTGAGGTGTGAGTGAGGTGTTTCTCTTCACACCTCACTTCTTATTCCTTTCGTATTGATGGCACTTTCTTCTTTTTCTTCGCTTTCTTTTTCTTGTGAATGCCAAATAAGTCCCTCAAGTTACTGAAGTCTCGCTTCATAATCAAACCGATACCTTGCGTATTCAAGCTGTTTCTCGTGAAGTATCTGTCGTTTGTCTGATTATATACTCTAAACGAGAGGTTGCCATTCGGGAAGATGAGGTATCGCAAGTCGAAGTCACCGATGAAACTCTGGGTGGCGTTGGCGTTGTCACGATAACCGAACTGACCATTGAATATCAGACGGTTGTTCAACAATCTTCCACTCAGAATGCCTTCGTATTCTGCATTATTGAATCCCTCGTCGCCAGTAGAAATGTTGGCTCCGAAATTCCACTTGTTACTGTTTACCAAACTGGAAAGCACGGTGTTGATTTGCTGAGAGATCGTTCCGCTGAGCAAACTCTGCATGGCTAGCGAAGTCTGACTCTGCTGGGCAGCATCCTCGCTGGCTTGATTGTTCTTGCTTTGTGCGTAGAAGCGACCTATTCCCAAGAGATAAAGCACTTGCTGATTCATCTCCTCCTGCGAGTTGATGAGAGAATAGATCATCTGCTTGGCATCACTATTGACGGTAGGCAAGTCCATGCTGAAATCTACGCTTGGCGCACTAGGTGTGCCCTGGATGTTCATCAAGCAATCCACTCGGATATTGTTGCTGGAGAAAGAACGACCGATGTTCAAGTCACTCAAAGGCACGCCATTCACGATATATTTGGCTTGCAGGTTGAGTGGGGCGCTGTAAGGGTTGCCACCAAACGAGATGGTACCGCCTGGCATAAACTCGAAGTCCTTCTTGATGATGTTCTGGATGGTCAACTTATATACGCCGTGATCTACGATGTAGTTGCCGAACATATCGAGCGAACCCTTGTTGAAGTAGTTGGCTCTGATCACACCATTTCCATTTAGGGTGATATAGTCGCCTGTTTGTTCATCCATCATCAACTTCAAGGTTAAGTTTGGATTGGTATTGACGAGGAAGTTGATGCGCATGTCTGATGAGATGCTGTTGTTGTCCTCGTTCTTCTTGGCTTGTTGTTCAAAGGAGAAAGGTTTCTCCCATTCCGGTGTCGCATCATTCCAGTGGATGAAACTCTTGTCGCTGATGGCATCCGGGCTAGCCACGTTATAGACGAAGATGGAGCCTGGATCAGGACTAGCGTCGATGTCAATGATGGTCTCACCGCTCTTGCCATGTATGCCCACATTGCCTGTGGCATAGACGGTACCATAGAAGGTGTTGTCGCCAAACTCATGGGTGTCGAAACCAAGGAAGTTGTGGGCTTTCAAGTCCAAGTCATAGCTCAACTTGGTGAGATGCTTATGGTGGATGCCTCCATCGACGATGGCAATATGTCCATTGCGGTCGTAAATGGTATCGTTCCTCAAGAGAATGTCGTCTGGGATAGCGTGAGCCTTGAGTTTCTCGAAGTGATACTCCGTGTTGAGCTGTGTCATGTGCATCTTACCTGTAGCCTCAATGTCTCCCACTAGGTTGATGTTGCTCAAATCTCCTACGACATTGACCTTTCCGCTGGCTCTAGCCTCGATGTTGTCCATGAAACTGCCACAGAAACTCTCCATAAACTTCATGTTTGTGCCGACGGCAGTGATGCCGAGGTCGATGTAGTTGCGCTTGGGTGAAACATAACCATCGATGATAGTCTGGTTGCCCTTGTCCTCATCGGCCACCGCCTTGATGTCTATCTGCTCGTCCACCTTATTATAATTAACGAATGCGTGGAGTACGCCCAACGGACCATTTTCAAACAGAAAGTCGTTGATGTCCAACTTCGCATAGGCATCAGGCTGGTTGAAGAGCGACTTCACTATGGCTTTTCCTGTGGCTTTTCCTGCAAAATCCACCGAGTGGAAATTGACGAGGTTGAGGATGTATGCCACATCCACGTCCTTCAAATCTGCCACGATAGAGTCTTCAGGGCTTGGAGAAGCCTTGCCGTTGACGATGATATGTTGGTTGTCGTGCTTGACCGTGAAGTTATCTACTGAGAGATGGTTCTTGACGTAATTGATGTTGGACGAAATGACATCCCAACGAGTATCACCCAACATGATGTGGGATGGCTTGACGTTCATGTTGATGCTCGTCATTCCATGCTCATTCTTCCCAAATTGGGTCTCTGCATCCAAGAAGCCTTTGACTGGTAACTTCTTGGAGTGGTTGTCGTAGTTGACCTTGGTGTTCAATACATTGTCGCAAGCTTTTGCCCTAAGTGCATATTCTGGTGCCATTTCGAAGGATAATCCCTGGCAGACATGGGCGTCCATGCAAAGTTCCTTGCCTTGTGTGGTCACTTCGATATTGCCATTATGGAATGGCTTTCCATTATAGCTGAAGAGGGGAGCGTTGACGAAGAGATTCAATTCCTCGTTTTGCTCCGATAGATTGCCGTTGATATGGATAGGCGAACTGATGTCCAGCTGGATGCCAAAAATTCTTTGGAGAATCTCTGTGGAATATACATTGCCCTGTAGGGTGAAGTCATTGTCACCTCTTTTCTTCGTCTTCTTGATGCCTGGGAGAGTAGGCAACTTGTCTGCCACGATGTTCTGGATGCTAGAGTATAGCGTACCGAGGTCGTATTGCCCTCTGGTATGGAGGTTGACGAAAGGTGCGTCGATGTCAAGATAGCTGTCGCTGCCCTTGTTGTTGGTATTGATGTTGATGTCGTCCAGACAATAGGTGCGGTCGCTCATCTTTACGCCCAGTATGGAGGGTTGCAGGTGCTTGATGTGGGCATTGACATCGTATTTCTTGGATGCAAAAGCATAGTCGCCATCCACGTTGACTCTCATGTTAGGGTCGTTGATGGATGCGAGTCCCTTGATGCCTGCTGGCGTGTAGGAGCCATCTATCTTGATGTTTCTGAAACTATATTTGTTATAGTCGAATCGGCTGATGTTTCCTTTGGCTACGATGTGCTGCTTGTTGCCGCTAGCCTCGATGTTGGCAGCAACCTCGCCAAAGCTAGGGTTGCCTAAGATGCGATTGAGGGCGATGCCTGGCGTCAGCAACTTCGCCTGTAGGTGGTCGCCCATTTTGGAAGCTTGGATATAAGCCTTTCCCGCACCCGTTTCGAGTGTTCCTTTCGATGCCAAGTCTTTACCTCTTCCATGCAGGTTGCCTTCGTAATGGATGTCTCCCAGTCGGAGTACTTCTTTTGGTATCTGAATCTTTTTGCCGAGGTTGTTGGATAGGAAGCTTACGCTCTCTTCCGTCAGGTTGAGATTGCTGATATCGACATTCCATGCCAGTTTGCTGTTCCAGTCGCTCACTCTTCCCTTTGCCTGCAAGTTGATGCTGCCACTTCCCGTCTTGAAATTTATGGATGAGCATCTGAGAGAGGTGGATGTACCGGAAAACGTGGTGCAGAAATACACGGCATCATCGAAATGCTTGAAGATAGGGAGGAAGCAGGCGATGTCTGCCAAGGTCACCTTCGATTGCTCGATGCTTCCTGTGTATTGCAAACTAGGTTGTACGAGCTTCCCTTTCTCCACACGATAGGTAGCGTGAATGTCTCCTAGCGAAATGTCGGAATGTGGCAGTTGCAAATCAAAGTTCTTGAGAGTCGCTTCTTGCTTGTCGGCAATCAACTTGAAACTGAGCGACTTGAGTTGAAGTCCCGATTTATCTGTAAATGCTAATTTCTTGATATTCAAGTCTATATTGTCGTCGGATAAATGAGATAAGATGATGTGCGTGGATAGCTCTCTGATACCGATGTGAGCGGGTGAGAAGATGCTCTGCTTTTCAGCCACGTATCTCTTGTCATAGTTGACGGAACCATGACGGATGATAAGGCTACCGATATGCAAGTCGAGTGGGGTGTGCTTGGTGGTGTCTTTTGAAGCCAAAGAGTCCAAGACGAATTGGAAGTTGTGCTTGCTGGTGGCTGTTTGCTGATAAAGGTTGAGCTTGAGACCGAAGAGCTGGGCGGACCCAACAGATATCTTGTTGCTTGCCAATGGAATCAAGTCGATTTTGGCAGAGATGCGGGAGGCGTAAAGCATGCTGTCGCCCTTTTGGTCGTACATCATGACATCATCAATGATGATGCGGTTGAAGAATCCCACATCCACTCTTCCCACGCTGACTTTCGTGCCAAACTTTTGGGCGAGCGCAGACGAGACTTGATTACCTAAGAAATGCTGTATTGGTGACAAGTGAACCAATATGACAATCCCTATATAGACGGTTACAATCGTCCATATAATACCATTTAATATATGTTTTAACTGTTTCAGAGTGCTTCTTTTTTAGAGTTTCTATGAATGTCTTAATACGTGGCGAATATGGTGTATTTTTGCAAAGTATGTTTTGCAAAAGTCTTTCGCCCCAACTTTGTTTGCTTCAATTTTGCCACAAAATTAATGAAAATTCGTTACATGACCGAATTATTCGCCTTTTTTTCTTTCTCATCTTGCTTTTTTTTGCTATTTTTGCAGCATTATTTGAAGAATTTAGCAGAAATCTGATACCGAAGACGGCAAATCCGTCCTCTAAGCGTGTATAGAAAAATCAGTTTTAAAATATAATATATTTAATGTAGTTATGGCAAATGTAATTAAGTTACGTAAAGGCTTAGACATTAATCTGAAGGGCAAGGCTGCTGCCTATGTTGCGCTCGACGTAGCTAAGGTTGACGAGTTCGCACTCGTTCCTGAGGCTTTCGTGGGAGTGACTCCTAAGGTGGTCGTGCGTGAGGGTGACTATGTCAATGCCGGCGATGCTTTGTTTGTCAACAAGGCTTGCCCTGAGGTGAAGTTTGCCTCACCAGTGAGCGGTGAAGTGACCGCCATCGTGAGAGGTGAACGCCGCAAGGTGCTCTGCGTGAAGGTGAAAGCTGACGCAGAACAGAAATCAACAGATTTCGGTAAAAAGAATGTGGATGCTATGGATGGCAATGCTATCAAGCAGGCTTTGCTTGAGGCCGGACTTTTCGGGTACATCAACCAGTTGCCTTACGCTGTGTCAACGACTCCTGACACGATGCCTAAGGCAATTTTTGTTTCTGCACTTCGAGACATGCCATTGGCTTCTGATTTCGAGGTCGAACTTCAAGGCAACGAAGAGGCATTCAAGGTGGGCTTGACCGCTCTCAGCAAGATGGCTAAGACTTACTTAGGCGTGGGTGCTGACCAGCAGAGCAATGCCTTGACAGAGGTGAAGGGCGTAGAAGTCAATGTCTTCGATGGTCCTTGTCCTGCAGGTAATGTGGGTGTTCAGGTGAACAACATCGACCCAGTCAACAAGGGTGAGGTGGTTTGGACCGTTGACCCTGCCGCTGTGATTTTCTTCGGTCGCTTGTTCTTGACAGGTAAGGTGGATCTTCGCAAGAAAGTGGCTGTAGCTGGTAGTGAGATGAAGACTCCTGGGTATGCCGAGGTTTTGGTGGGTACTCCATTGAAGGCATTCGTAGCAGAGCAGTTGAAGGCTACCGAGCATGTGCGCCTCATCAATGGCAATCCATTGACAGGTAAGCAGACCAACCTTGACTCATACGTTGGCGGTCATACCTCAGAGATTACAGCAATCCCAGAAGGTGACGACAATGATGAGATGTTGGGTTGGATTCTTCCACGTACCAATCAGTTCTCTACCTCTCGCAGTTATTTCTCTTGGCTCTTGGGCAAGAAGAAGGAGTATGATCTCGATGCACGTGTGAAGGGTGGTGAGCGCCACATGATCATGAGCGGTGAGTATGACAAGGTGCTCCCTATGGACATCTATGGTGAGTATCTCATCAAGGCCATCATTGCTGGCGACATCGACAAGCAAGAGCAGTTGGGTATCTATGAGGTTAGTCCTGAGGACTTTGCGGTCGCTGAGTTCGTGGATAGTTCCAAGCTTGAATTGCAGAAGATTGTACGTGAGGGATTGGATGTCTTACGTAAGGAAAACGCATAAATAAAATAAAAAAATGAGTGCATTAAGAAATTATCTCAATAAGATAAAGCCTAACTTCCAGGAGGGAGGTAAGCTTCATGCCTTCGAGAGCGTCTTTGATGGATTCGAGAGCTTCCTGTATGTGCCAAACACGACAGCGAAGAGCGGAGCCAACATCCATGATGCCATCGACTCGAAGCGCATCATGAGCTTTGTGGTTATCGCCTTGATACCTGCATTGCTCTTCGGTATGTATAATGTGGGATACCAGAATTTCAAGGCTGCCGGCACATTGGATGCTGCTAGCTTCATCGAGATTTTCGGTTTTGGTTTCTTGGCTGTCCTTCCTAAGTTGTTGGTCAGCTACATCGTGGGTCTCGGCATCGAGTTTGCCTGGGCACAGTGGAAACATGAGGAAATCCAGGAGGGTTACTTGGTTTCAGGTATCATCATCCCATTGATTATCCCTATCTCTACACCATTGTGGATGCTCGCTTTGGCTTGCGCCTTCGCTGTCATCTTCTGCAAGGAAATCTTCGGTGGTACAGGTATGAACATCTTCAATGTGGCTGTAGGTGCCCGTATGTTCCTCTTCTTCTCATATCCTTTGGCTATGAGTGGCGACAAGGTTTGGATTGCCAAGGACAGCATCTTCGGCTTGGGCAATACCTTGCCTGATGGATTCACCGCTGCCACTCCTCTTGGTCAGTTGGCACAAGGTGGCATCCCTGATGCAAGCATCTGTGATATGATTTGCGGTTTCATCCCTGGTTCTATTGGTGAGACTTCTGTCATCGCCATCGCCATTGGAGCCGTTATCCTCCTTTGGACAGGTATCGCATCTTGGAAGACCATGGGTAGTGTGTTCGTAGGTGGTATCGTGATGGCTCTCATCTTCCAGGCTTTGGGCATGACTCCTATCGCTTGGTATGAGCATATCATCCTCGGTGGTTTCTGTTTCGGTGCAGTCTTCATGGCTACCGACCCTGTGACATCTGCTCGTACAGAGAAGGGTAAGTACTTCTATGGATTCTTCATCGGTGCCATCGCCGTTATCGTACGTGTGATGAACCCAGGTTATCCAGAGGGTATGATGCTCGCCATCTTCTTCGGCAACATGTTTGCTCCGCTCATCGACTACTGTGTGGTACAGGGCAACATCTCTCGCCGTGCAAAACGTGCTATTAATAAATA
>FR893196.1 GCA_000436035.1 Prevotella sp. CAG:732
TGGTGTCAGGTGGAAGTCCCACTCGCCAGGCTTGGCTTGCTCCACTATCGCCTTGGAGGAGTAGTAAAGGGCACGATCCACGAAGTAACGTTGCTCCTTCTTCTGCATCTCCACGATGATGTGACGTCCATCGTCTGTGACGCATGCCACGTCGAAGATGACTCCTCGCTCTCGCTTTTGATGACGTGTCTGCTCCGTCTTGAGGTGCTTAACGTCCTTGATTACAAACTCGCCCTCAAATACTCCGTTGAGGAACGTGATGAGACACTCCTTGGTGTCTTCTGTGCCGAAGATGCGCTTGAAAGCCCAATCGACACGGGGATTTATATATTCCGCCATATAAATGAATTATGATATGGTTTTCACACTATTGTGAATTTTGATTGCAAAAGTAGTGAAAAAATGTCGGAATCGCAAGAAAACGGGGAAATAATTTGAAAATTAGCTGTCAATGTTGGCGGAATCAGCATTATTTGTGGTGTTTATAGCAAAGGATGATAGCATTATTCGCTATCCTTTCTGGTTAAATCTGAACTATTGATTATATAGATGCAATCAATAATGAAAAGCATCAGAGTCAAAGTTTGGATGAGATATAGTGACTTCTTGTGTGGGCAAAGCCTTGTATGGTAATTTGTCCTCCCATACAAAAATAAGCAAGGGGAAGGGGAGTGCTCCTTTCTCTTGCTTATTTTCTTTTATGCTTCTTGCCGATAGAATCGATGGCAATGGTTAATTCTTCAAACGTTTGATTTGCTCTTGGGTCAA
>FR893197.1 GCA_000436035.1 Prevotella sp. CAG:732
CTAAGAACAAGATTACATTATTAACTATATAAAAGAAAAAGAATTATGGCTTACATGTCACAAGAAGGCTACGACAAGCTCGTGGCAGAATTGAAACAGCTTACAACTGTGGAGCGCCCAAAGGCATCAGCCGCAATTGCTGAAGCCCGAGACAAGGGTGACCTAAGTGAGAACTCAGAGTATGATGCCGCCAAAGAGGCACAGGCTCATCTTGAAGATAAGATCAATCGCATCAAACTCACCATTGCCGAGGCTAAGATCATCGACACCAAGCAGTTGAGCACCGACAGCGTGCAGATTATGTCAAAGGTGGAGATGACCAATATGGCAAACAAGGCAAAGATGACCTATACCATCGTGAGCGAGAGCGAGGCTAACTTGAAGGAAGGCAAGATTTCCATCAAGACCCCTATCGCACAGGGCTTGCTCAACAAGAAGGTGGGTGATGTAGCGGAAATCAAGATTCCTCGTGGCACCATCAACCTCCGCATCGACAAGATTTCATTCGAATAAAACAATAAAAGGAACTATCATATCGGCGCTCAGCCCTTATGACGGTTCCTTTTATGATATGTAAGCCAACCATCATATATATTGAATGACAATTCATTGTCTGCACAATATCAGCAATTACAAATCATTTTAATCATAAAGACTATGGCAAGCATTTTTTCTAAGATTGCAGCAGGAGAGATTCCTAGCTACAAGTGTGCCGAGAGCGACAAGTTCTACGCTTTCCTCGACATCAGTCCTATCGGCAAGGGTCACACACTGGTGATTCCTCGCAAGGAAGTGGATTACATCTTCGATATGGAAGACCAAGACCTCGCCGAGTTTGAGGTTTTCGCCAAGAAAGTGGCAAAGGCCATCAAGGCTGCCTTCCCATGCAAGAAAGTGGCTCAGGTAGTTTTGGGCTTGGAGGTTCCTCATGCCCACATCCACCTCATCCCAATGAACAGTGAGGCTGATGTCAACTTCCGCAAGGAGCACCTCAAGTTGTCTGAAGAGGAGTTCAAGGAAATCTCCAGCAAGATTTACGCTGAGTTCCAGAAACTCTAAGCCTAGATTTCCACGAAATCTATATAAGAAAATGAGGAATCAAAATGGGAGTGTCCCATCTTGGTTCCTCATTTATTATTTATCATCTAATATTTATCACTTATATAAACTCTTCCCCTTTTTTCATTTGCACCTCGTTCACATACTTGCGAACCAAGGCAGAAGAATCTTCTTTCTTGCATATCAGCAGCACATTGTCTTTCTCGGCTACGATAAATCCATCCAAGCCATTCAGCACAGCCAACTTGCCCTTTGGCAACTTGATGACGTTCCTGTGGCAGTTCTCCATCATCACATCGCTGTCGATGACCACATTGTCGTCCTCGCTCTTCTGCATCGCCTCATAGATGCTATGCCAAGTACCCAGGTCAGCCCATCCGAAGTCGCACTTCATCACAGAGACATCCTCCGACTTCTCCAAGATGGCAAAATCCACGGAGACGTTAGGGTAAGAAGGGAAGTTCTGCTTCATATAGGCATTCTCCGTAGCTACATCGAAGATGCGATAAGACTCATCGAAACCTCTCAGCACGGCAGGGAGAATTTCGGAGAAACTCTCACGAAGATGCTTCACATTGGAGAGAAAGATGCCTGTGTTCCAATAGAACTCACCACTCTCTACGAATATCTTAGCGAAGTCACGCTCCGGTTTCTCGGTGAACGACTGCACATCATAGAGGTCGTCGCCCTCGGCATCACCTAGCTGGATGTAACCATATCCAGGTTCGGGACGAGTTGGCTTCACACCTAGCGAGAGGAATCGGTCGTTCTCAGCCACAAAGGCAAGTCCCTTCAGCACATTCTCACGGAAAGCCTCCTCATTGAAGACCGCCTGGTCGGAAGGAGTGGTAATCAAACAAGCCTTTGGATTCAACTGGGATACACGATGGTTCGCCCAAGCCACGCTAGGAGCCGTATTGCGATGGATAGGTTCCGCCATGATTCGCTCGTCAGGAACCTGTGGAAGTTGCTCCTTGACCAGTTGCACATATTCCTCGTTGGTATTGATAAAGATGTGGTCGGCAGGTACTATCTTCACCATTCGATCATAGGTCTGCTGGAGTTGAGTGCGACCCACGCCAAAGAAATCAATGAATTGTTTCGGATAATTGCTCCTGCTGCAAGGCCAGAGTCGTCTGCCCTTACCACCTGCGAGTATCACGCAATAATTGTTGTTATCGTTTATAGTCATTTTTGTATCTTTACTGTTTAGTATTCTATTTCAGTTGTAAAGTTATGAAATATATACGAGCCAACCAAGTTTTTTTCCACAAATTAATACAGAAAGGGTGAAAAACAACAAAAATTTAGCCTTTCGGCACATCAAATGAAAGTTTTTTGAAAAAAAATCAGCAAAAAGTTTGCCAGTTCAAAAATTATTAGTACCTTTGCACTCGCAATTAAGCCGAGAGGCAATCGCCCAGATGGCGGAATCGGTAGACGCGCTGGTCTCAAACACCAGTGGAGCAATCCATCCCGGTTCGATCCCGGGTCTGGGTACAAAGAGCTGCAAGTTTTCAACTTGTGGCTCTTTTTTTGTTTTCAGATACCATCTAAAGGAAGTTTCCAAGCTTCCGCTATTGCTGAGACCTTGTTTTTCAAACGTAGCCTCGATTTTAGGCTTCACCCTTCACCTTTTCGCTCGGAATGCCGATAAACAAAGGGGAAAGAGGGGTGAAGACCTGTCACCAAAGGTTCACTTTGCCTTCACCCCCTCTCACCTTATTATATATAGAGAGAGAGGAATCTCCATTATAGAGAGGAGATTCTTCCTATCTACGAGAAGAAAGTCGTCCTTACTTCACGATAACTTTCTTGCCATTTACGATGTAAAGTCCTGCTGGTACAGGCACAGCGATGCTCTCGCCAGCCTTCACGTTCGCCTTGTTCACCATCTGACCGCTCAGATTGTAGATGCACATCGTCTGAGCCTTGTCGGAAGAAATCAAGATTTCTCCATTACCGCCATGCACCGAAGTGCCTGATGTCGTGATGGATGAAATGCTTGAAGGGGTTCCTGCAACATAGACGAACTGAGCAGCATATTCTAAATTATACCAAGAATTCCCATCCGACAAATACAATTTATTGTCAGAGAAGCCACTTGTATCAAGTGGCACATCTCCCATTCTAAGAGCACAGAAAAATGATTGATTTCCACCATAGTCTTCAGGTCGAGCCTCGATAGTCAGAGTGGCCGTCTCACCGTTCTTTACACGCCGATTCACTTTAGGAAACTTATATTGGGTATTTCTATTCTCATCATAAGCAGCGATCAAAAAAGGAAACTCCAATTCACAGGTACCGCCATCATTTCGTATCTGATAAGTAAATACTGCCTTGTCGCCATTTACCTTCAAAGCTTTCACCTGACTCGACTGATAATAAGCTTTCTCTAACTCATAATCACCAGCTGTCGCATTCGAGGTTTTGCCCACCAGCACCAACTTAGGAGCAGTAGATTGCATAACAGTGAATTTCTTCACTTCCATCAAATCCTCGCCATTAGCATTTGTCACCCAAACATAGAGATCGCTAGCAGTAGAAGGGGAAAAGGTAACCTCACGAGTTGAACTGCTCTTGCTCAGGATCGTGAAATAGATTTGTTCAGAAGGATCAGAAGGCTTCTCGTTGATAGTACTCGTATAGACATTTATCATACCAAGATGTTCAAAGTCTGCATCATTGTTCACGGTCAACATCAAGGTGTTGTCTTGCTCACTCAACAATTCGTCTTGCGCCACAATGTCCGCACTCAGAGGGGTCTTTGCCAAATCTATGGTTTTCTCGGTAGCCTCTACCACAAATGGAGTCATATACAAATAGCCACACCTCTTCCATTCTTTCTGGTCTGTGCTATAAAGAGCGTAAAGCGTAGTTTTTCCTACAGGGAAGGCATAGTCGAACTGAAACAGCTTAATATTTAGATTATAAGGCCTACCATCAGCCTTTGGATGCTTAATGGAAATACTACAAGATTTCGAAAGCGGCTTATAAGTACCATCGGCTTGCTGGATGCCGTATGCAAAATAACCCGTAAAATCTTTGGCAGATTGATTACTTAGCAAATTGTTTGTTATGACCCTAAACGTATCAGTCACTTTGTTACGAGTTTTCATTTGGAAACCCAATGAAGAATTTCCATTACCTATCATTACTACTGGAGTCACATCCACCAATGGTTCATCTACCTTACCATTATCTGGAGCAATACCGACAATCATACTGCAATATTGATTATATCCATCAGGCGCACTACCAGAGCCCGCACCTCCCTTGTCAGGATTCAAAATCGTCACATCGAAGTAGCCGTCTTGGTAACCACCCCATCCCCAGTTGATATGGTACAAGCCGTTTCCATCAGAGCCATCGCAAACAAACTCATGTCCTCCATCAGAAGACTGACCGCTATACAAGATAGGGCGTTTTGCCGTCAATTCCTTGTCCATGATTTGCGACCATTCCGCCAAAGTAAAGACATCACGGTTTAGGTCTTGCATCAAGTCGGAGTCGTAACCGAAGTAAGTTGACAAGATTGCAGGTGTCACATTGGCGCCTGACGAAGGACCATAATCCATCTCACAAGCCACACCGCAATGATACAACAGCTTGGCAACAGCAGCAGCTTGAGCATCCGTGTAATTCAATGGTTCGTAAGAAGCATACTGTGGAAGCATATTATTCCAATCATAACGCTCGCCTTTGTTGATTTGAGGAATACTAAGATATTTTGTGCGCGTTACATACGCAGGAATATCTGCCTGAAGAATCTTCGGATATTGATAATACATCATCACCTGTGCCATCGCCGTGGCCACACATCCCGTCACAGAACGATTGGTACTATTATACATCGGACACATTTTATTATAAGGTATTATCTGGTTCCACTGGATACTCCCCAAGAGCGGAGCCACGATAGGCTGCTGATAACCTGAGCTGCGGAGGGCTTTTGCCTCGGCGATACTTGCCGAAGCTCGGCTATCGCCATTGTCGAGCTGACCCACCATCTCCTCATAAGCCTTCATGAAGCCAACATAGTTGCTTGGCAGATTCTCCTCATCGTAAGTACCCTTGTCGGAATAGCCTACCACTTCTGGCAAGCGGTCATCACCCGAAACGACAGTGAAGCCCTTGCCCTCGCCATTCGGGAAGACATAATAGGCAGGCACTTCGCCCGACACACTCTTGACTCTCTTAGACTTAGCCTTGGCGGAAGAAGCCTCATCCATGCTGATACCCAGCTGGGCAGCTTGGCGCAAGGCGATTTCCTTGGCTTGTTGGAAACTACGTGGTCCTGCAAACGATGCAAGTGACATCATCAGCAGAAGCAGCAATAGGTGTAGATGTTTACTTCTCATAAAAACACAATTTAGGTTATTACTCAATTGATTCATAGAAGAAAACGCATCTTTGTCGCATTTTCTGCCACAAATATACAACAAATTATTGGAAACCTCAAAAAATCTGTTGAAAAATAAGAACCAAATCGTATAAACCTCTGTTTTTTTACGCTATGACCTAGAATATTAACCATCAAACACTCAAAATCTCCCTGTCCGGTCTTGCATTTTCTGTACTTCTTCTCTCAAATATTCTTTGAACTCTCGACTTTCCAAGACATCAATATGATTGTAAAGTCCCAAGACAAATCGAGAGATACCAATATAGCTAGCAAAATCGGCGGAGAAAATCCAATGCTTGGCATCTTTCCGAGGAGCAACAATACTCGTATCATCTGCATTGCCCGCACCATCTGCCTCATCTGCTAGAGCCTCCTCCACGATGAAATCGGCAGATTTTGGGTATTCCTCTATCATGAGGTTGTATGCCAAGAGGTCGAGACGAAGCTTGACGGGCAAGCGTTCCTCGCCACTAAACATGAAGAAGTCGGTGAACACCTGCTTGTGCCTTGCCTCATTGCCCCATTCCAAGTCGAGCATCACCACATCCGTCATTCGGGAAACCTTGAACGTCTTGTTCATCCCCGACTGCAACTCATAGCAGCGCACATCATTATTATTGTTCATCATCAAGAACGGCTCCACCACTCGGTCGCTCATGCTCTTGCTATGGGGCGAGGAATAGCCCATAATCTTCACGAGCCGATGACGCTTGATGGCATCATAAAGCACACTCACATTGTGGGCAGCCTGCTCACGTACCTGAGGATTGGAGAGAATCTTCAAGTCATAGAAACGGTCGAGCTTACGGCGCAATCGTTCCACGATGGCATTGTTGCCCTCCACCTTATTTAATATAGAGAGCATGGTGAGCGCCTCTTCCTCCGTGAAGTTGATGGTCTCGAAGAGATGCTTGAAAAAGGGCGACTCCCGGTCGAGGCTATAAATCTTGCCCGACTTCTCCACCTTGAAGCCCCAATCTCGGAAACTTTCGAGGTAATAATAGAGCATACGTCGGGAGATGCCAATCCTGTCGCAGATGGTATCCACATCATACCGATGGTTCTCCGTCAAGAGAAGCATCAAGTTCATCTCCTTTTCCAATTTGTCGTGGCGCATAGTCGAATATCGGTTTGTTTGGGTGAGAATATTCGCCCGAAATCGTTAAGAGAACTTAACGGGGCGATACTTTTAACATAAAAACTCAGAAAGTGAACATATATTGCACAAAAGGCTCCTAATTTTGCGCTCAGAAACAGGCAAGAGCCTGTCATCAACTAGAATCAAGAACTTTAAAGAAACAAGAATTATGAATAAGAATCTCATCCTATCTGGCAATTATGCCAACAACTTCTCAGCCACCCCTAGCCATTTCATCGGCAATGAATACAAACCTTCCACCGAGTTGGAGTTGCTAGAAAACACCATCAGCAGCCTCGCCCAAAAGTTGAGCAAGACTGCCGATGCCATCAAGCAACCGATAGAATGGTTGCGCAAGTACTATTCCGTCATCCTAGAAAAGGAAATCAGCATGAAGCAAACCGCCCTCTTGCTGGAGACCCAGTTTGCCTTCGCCATGGCGATAATGCCAGCCGACATGCACCTCTTGCTTCGTGCCGCAAGCCTTGGCTGGTTTTGCCTCTGCCTGAAGAGATGCAAGAAGAGTTTATAACATCGCTCCTTCCCACCAAAAATAGAAAACACATTTGAAGTTTATTTCACCACAATCTTCTTGCCATTGACCAGTACTATTGTACCACGAGCCACGGCATCCATGTGAACACGTTGACCAGTCAAGGTATAGACTACTTGAACCTTGTCACCTTTCACTTCTCCTGTCGATACTTCCCGAATGACGGTCGGCGTATCTTTGACATGGAGCACGACTGGGCTCCAAGTATCAAGGCGACCATCATAATCCGTATCAACAAGTCCAGTGGTAGCATTAGGAACAAAAAGATGAATCTCTTCTGCTTGACCCTCCTTAACTGGGTCATCAGCAGTACCAGCGCCCTTGATAATCTTAAAGGTGATTTTTTCATTAGGTGTGTCTCCAAAGATAGCCATGATAGCAACGTGATGCAAGTCACCTGCTTTCTGAGGGAATGGTTCTGGGCATTGATTGCCCACCACATTACCTTTCGTATCGAAAGCAACAATCTCGCAATCATCAAGAAGAATATCGTTCCACATCACTTGACAATACAAGAAGGAATTGGTGTTAAACTTGCGATGCTCACTCTCATAACGGTCAAGATATTGGATTTTGCGCCAGCCGCTCTCCTTCTCCCAACCAATCTGACCAAATTTCTTATATCCGTCAGACTTTCGATAAGTACCATCCTCACAAGCCTCAGACTTGGAGGAATACTTGTCGTGAATGTCGGTCTGTGCGGACATTCCCTGTACCGCACAAACCAGACATAATAATAAAAAGAATTTTCTCATAAATCTTACTTGTTAAGATGAACGAATTTCTTGTTACCACGAATGACAACAGTCTCGATAGCATGCTTAGCCACACGCCTACCGTTCAAGTCATACGTTGCTTCTGAACTATCCTCATCCGTCTTGACAGAGCCAATACCTGTGGTAGAAGCCAAATCGATGACGAGAGGTTGGTCAAGACTGCCCACGATAGCATCGTCACGATAGAACATGGTTCCAGGAATCACCTGTTCCATTCCATCCACGCTGACGATGAAGCGCAAGTTAGCACCACTGTTCTCACCAGCAATCGTGATGAAATAAAGATCCGCATGAGCCTCATCAGTCAAGGCACGAAGTTCACCATCACCATCAATCACTCTGACTACGGCATCCGAACGGACAGCACCATGCTTATCTACCACACGGGCAATGACGTTCATATTGCCTTGATGCATCTGGGCAATCTCAGTTTTCTCATTCACTGCATCATCTCCACCCAGTCTCATGCTCTTAGCCATAGAGGTTTCCCTGGCAGCAGAAGAAGTTGCAGATGGATAATGGAAAGTCTGCTGCTGATTACGAGTAGAATAATACAAGTAACCCTCGCCCGACTTCAAAGCCTCCAAAGAGCCTACCCATTCACTACTGTTCCAAGAAGCAAAAGCAGTCTGACTCTTGACAACATCACCTTCCTGAGGTTCGAGATCAGCAAACGCATTACCGATAGAAACGTATCCAGGAGCCTTATAGCCAATCCAGTTCCAATTAGGTTTGATGACAACAGGATCGTTGGCAACATCAATAGCATCACCGACAACAGACAGAGATACAGGCGCATTGCCCTGGATTTTGTACATCTCGCCAGCTACCACCTCGTTGATGGAATTGCTGGTAGGAGTCCACTGTCCATTTTCACTGATCATATAGTTCACCTGATTCTTGATGCCAGCGAGAAGTTCATCAGCACTGCCATTATCAGGATTCACATAGAAGCTGCTCCATTGCCATCCCTTCTTGAGATTCAGGATCTGCTCTACCTTTTCCTGGGCATTCCAAACGTTAGGTGAAGAGATGGTACCAACGATATTGTCGGTCACAAACATGTTCGCCTTGTCCATGCTCACCTCTACCATCGGAAGGACTCTACCCGTCTTAGCCTCAAATACCTTATAGGTCAAGTCCTTGCCGTTGTCCTCAGCATTACCATATACATTCATGAGCACATAGTAAGCATCATAGCGAGAGAAGTAAGCAGGCTTAGCCACACCCACGCATCTGTCACCTCGGAAGGCAGCCACGATGTCATTCACGTCTTGTGACATCTCACCATTGATTTCAAGCTGACCATTGACATTCATCGTAAATTCGTAATCCGCAGAATTTACGCTCCAGTCTGGAGCCACACTCGTACTATTCACCTTGATGACCATAGGTTCTGGTACGCCCAAGTTACCGGTCAGGTAAACCGTAGCCTCCTGACTGCCGATGGCAAGAGCAGGATCAACCGCAAAGGTCAACTTCTTGCTGGAGAGCGCAGGCAGATAGCCCGTTTCATTCTCCAGAGTGAGCCAAGATGGCAAACCGCTTATAGTCCAAGACTCTGTAGTACCACTATTATTATTGATTTCAGCCTCGATGCTCACCTTTTCTGTACCATGCTTCACGGTTTCCACTTCATCCTGTTTCCATACCAATTGGTTTTGGCGAACATAGACATCCCATGTCACATTCTCAGAATAGTTGTTGTGACTGTCACGTACATTCTTGACCGTTACAGTCAGCGTGCATCCCTCGATACGTTGTGGTTGCTCTGTGAGATTTACCAGAATCTTACGCTCGCTTGCCACATATTCGAAGCTTACATTCTGCTTATCAGGTACAGACTTCAATGCCGGTACATTATCAGAAGTTGGCGCAAGAGTTACAGGCACATTGACAGGCTTAACTTCCCCAGAGCGTGTAGCACTCTGGTCAGAGAGCGTTGCCAGGATGATAGGCGCATTACCTTCATCAAGCCCACCCTCCTCGAAAGGATAGTAAGCTATCAATCCATCACTTGCCTTATTGACACGAGCATACATATTGTTCTTGATGACATCACCCATGCGGCGGCCCTTCCAGATACGGATTTTATCTATCGCACCCTTCAGCATATCCGTAGCCTGAGCACCATCATACTTACCACCCAAGAGCAACTTACTTGTCTGGATGGCAGGAAGAACAGAAGCCATCATCTGCTTCTTAGCCACACCATCGAGATAAACCGTAGCAGAACCAGATGTACTCTTCAGCACATTGACAGCTACATGGTGCCACTGGTTGTCAGTCACCTTGTCAGAACCGATTGCATAATCAGCACCATTCACATTCATCTTGAGCAAACCAGCCTCATCAACAAATATGTCGAACTTATCCTTGTTATTGAATCCGAAGACATTCGCCTTACCATTCTGTTTTTCCTCAGCACGGAACCAGAATTCAGCCAAATAGCTTTCCTCATGGGTTGTAGCAATCTTGGAAGCATCCACAGCCACAACGGTCTTTCCGTCCAAGGCAAGTGCATAATTCTTGCTTGCCAAATACCAGGCTGTAGCAGAAGGCAAAACGAGATTACGACTGCGAGCATAGTCGGTAGCCAAAACACCATGACCTTCATCCAGTCGCCAATAGCCCATCAAGCCATCGCTATAACGGGTCTTCCGCTCGTACATTTCATTCTGAGCCTCACTCCAAGGACGAGCCTGATTCCAAAGACTGACATCATGTATCTGACCTTGCATCTTCTCACCCAATGTGACAGGACCATTTCCTTTGTACTCACCAACCTTTAAATTGTTGAACAAGACAACATCAAAGGCATCATAAGCATAATTGGCATTGAAGGTCTGCTTCTCTGCATCATAACTGAAGCTGACAAACTGCCAGGTATTCTTCTTGAAAGCATTGTCGCTGGTAAATTTCTGTCCATTGACATCAACTACCATCTTGTCATCATCAGCCACGCTCACGGTCATTCTGCCAGCCTTGGTGCCATGTGAGAATACCTCACCCTTGGCAGAGTAACGCATCCACATATTGACGGCAAACGACTTATTGCTTAAATTGAAGTTGGCATTGGTCTTGGCACCTTCGCCACCTGTCAGATTCAGAGCCACATCATGAGCCACCTGTGCATCATTCAATTCTCCCTGGATAGAGAAGTTGTCAGCCTTGCTCATCGCACCAGAACGAATATCCTCATTGAAAGTCAAGGAGATTTCGCTGTCAGCGGTAAGTACGCCATTAGATGGATTAGGATTGCTAATCACCTGTGGGCGAGCCATATCCTTATAGAAGGAAATGACCTCAGAAGACTTCGTCACCTCTTCACCACCGAAGTTGCTCACCGTAATGGTACGGATATTCCATTGTCCATCAGGATAAGTATCATTGTTTGCCATACTGAAGACATAATTGAATGTACCTTCATCAGGCAACAAGCCCTTGTTCTTATCAGCAGCCGCTTCCTTCTCGCTGACTACCCACTCTTTCACGGTAAGCCACTGCGGATTGCCCTGCTGCTGCACCTGCAGGCGAACGCTCTTCATGCCACGAGCATTCTTATCATAATTGCTGATGGTAAGATGCATCGAAGTACCAGTCTCCAAATTGATGGCACTCTCAGCTGACTTCAGAGAGACATCACTGCTCGTCTGCTGGAAGTAGGCACTGAGTTTCAGGATTTCCTCGATATTGCTATCACAGGTGCTTGACATACGAAGCTGCAAATCCTTATAATCATAAATGTCAGGATTGGTCTGTGAAATCTGCAAAGTCTTGGTTACAGTCTCACCTGCTGGTACGAGAATTGTACGACCAGCGGTCACATCCTTACCGTCCATCTTGACAGCAGCACCATTTGGATTGGAAGAATCGACCACATTCAAGTTGAAGTAACTGTCGATATCAGCCTCACTGGTATTCTGCAAGTAGATGGTAAATGTAGCAGGTTTGCCACTTGGTACACCTGTCACAGAAGTCTCCTTGGCACTGAGATGAGGCTGCTCCACCTGAGCAGTCTTTGTCTGGATGGTAGTACCCGGTCTGTAATACTGGGTCTTCACCTCATCCTCGTATGGGCAACTGGTTTGTCCGGCACGAGTATAGAAGATAGGTCCAAATCCATCAGGAGCATCGATGACATCAATAGAAAGTGCATCGGCATCACCAGTCTCTACAAGCGAGAAGCCCACTTCACGAGAAGACTCCTCGGTGCTGCCATCACTTGTAGTCACGCCACCTCCCTTTTCATCTTTTGTAAAAACCTCAACACCATTTCCATCAAATGCAAATCCAAGTTTTCCACTACCTACAATCAGCAGCGAAGTCTCGCTTTCCACGGTGAAATCCTTACTGTTCACCGATTGGGTAGAACTGGACACACTTGAACCGGCATCAAAAGAATAGTTCGTACGCTTGTACTCAGCATTCTCGATGGCAGTCACCTTTGCCTTCTCATTGTTGGCCAAAACCTGTGTCCATGCAGAAATCTGCGCATTATACCAGGCGATGGTATCGCTTGCCACATAGTCGTCCTTCAATTGAGAACCATTGTATGCACTCTTTGGCAAGACCATCTTATAAGACTCACCGCTAAGTTCACCAGACTTGGAAGCCTTGGCTCCCCAAACTTTCTTATCACTATTGTTGGAGCCTAATCTGGAATCAGTATTAGACAACTTGGTGATATAAACTGGCTTGTCTGTGTTATTGACATAGCCATCATAGCTGTTCACATGTACCAAGCAAGAGTTACGCAACTTCTTGAAGTTTGGCAGCAGTACGTTCTCCACATAGTTCTGAGTATAGGAGAACTCAGTACCATAACGAGTACCCACGCTCATCACATCGCGTTTCTCCAGCGCTGGTACACTATTAGCATCAGCCGCATAAATACCTACCTGTCGGGCATTGCCGAAATTGTAGTTCACAGAAGAACCGATGAATACGTCACCCTGATCGCCTACATACTCCGGCTGATCGCTGGTAGAGATACGCTTGGTAGTGGTAATGGTCTGGACAGTGGTATTTCCCATTCTCACCTCTTCGTCAATCTTGACTCCCACTTCCAACTCGTTCTTCACTTCTATTTTGGTATCTTTAGTTACCAAAGCACCCATACCTGCCGTACCGGTTGTAATGGTAGTTTCGCAACCCATGCTTGCCTTGACGCTCGTCTCATTGGCATATTTTATAGTTCCACCACGCATCTTGGTGGTAGAGAAGGACTGTCCTTCCTCAACATAAGCATTTGATCCGGAGCCTGCTGGGTCACGAAGAATCATAATCACCTCGTCAGGACCAGAGGTCACGAAGTTGCTGCCCGAAGTCAACTGTCCCAAGACAATGCCCTGGAATCCGTTGCCACTCCAATTCTTCTCCACACCATCTATAGGATAGCTCATCGTGAGCGTACGGGTGTAAGGAGTCAGGATATTTGGAGAACCAGCTTGCCAAGAGTAGGTTCCATGACCTAAAGAGTCGAGCTCGATTTCAGTCTGAGAAGACTCATATACCTCACCGTCCTTGTCACCAGTGACATAGACAGAAGTACCAAATCCCATCTGGTTGGTGATGTTCACCGTATTGTTTGCCAATGGCACCTTTGACTCCTTGACAGGAGCATCCGCGTCATGGTTGTAATACTTTTCATACAAACTCAGGTCGAACTCATAGTTGCCTCTCTGAACGAAGACAGGATAACCGAAGGTATAGGCATCCGCATTTGCAGTCTTTGGCAGAGTAAACGTTTTCTCCTTATTATATAGTTCTATCAATCTCTTGGTGCCATCTTCAGCAACCAGCTCATAGGTTGGTTCACCAAAGGCACCTTCAGCCTCTACATTCTTCTGTACCACATCCAGGATAGCCGGACTGCGGTA
Source organism: Prevotella sp. CAG:732 (assembly GCA_000436035.1). Lineage (GTDB taxonomy): Bacteria > Bacteroidota > Bacteroidia > Bacteroidales > Bacteroidaceae > Prevotella. Next base: position 13,814 of record FR893197.1, read on the forward strand.
ACTCTTCTTCAGTGATGCTACATATTCAAACTTCTTATAGCCATCCTCTACTTTGATAGAATCGGCAGATGTAGCCTGTGGATCAGTCGCATTGATGATTTCAGCCGTATTCCAACTGATATCGCTGTTGCTATCAATCTTAATTCCTGTCACAGTATATTGAAGCGGTGGAACCATAGCAGCAAACTCACCGGTCTTAGGGTCGGTCTTGATGGTAATGATACGTGCATTATCGGCAGAACCGGAACCCACAGTAGTAGTAGAGTTACAAACAGCATCAGCAGGAACAGCAAATACTCTATCGGTCTTTGCCGTCACATATTCATAAGCCTGTCCATTCTTTTCCACACTCACATTCATACTATAAGTATCAGAAGCCTTCAGGGTCAATGTAGCCTGACCAATGTTGTTGACAGACTGTCCCAAACCAAGCGGTTTTTCATTCTCTACCGCACCACCCGTCACACGACCTACGATAGGTACAAGCGTGGTGTCGTAGAAAGTAAGACCAGGCAAAGGTCTAGTGAACTCATAAGTGAGCATATCATTGCTTTCTTCCAACTGGGTAGGATAATATCCCATACCCTTATACGACTTGCCATCTGCATTACAGAACTCATGACCGATCTTGCTGGCACTGATATAGTGATAGCCGATAGGCACGCTGATGGTATATTCACCCTTTTCGTTGGTTTGGATAAACTCACCATCCTTGGTGCAAGACACACCATCCACGGCAAACTGCACACCCTCTACAGGGATTGTAGTACCTTGATAATATACGACACCGCTGACAGGGAATGAACTGACATCCTGGAAGTCCACACCATTGTGAACGAGCGACTGTGCACTGACAAAGCGGTTTGCCTTGGCAGCAGAGAACTCATGTATGCCCTTGGAAGGACGGATAGTATAGCTGGTACCATCGCCAGAGAAAGGCACGCCACTGATGGTATAGTTACCATTCACGTCGGTATATGCCGACAAGGAGAGCTGATCCTCCGAAGGCACGTCATCGGTAACAGCCATATTACTGATGATACCATGGTTACCATTAGAGACACCACCCGTCTTCGAATAGTCATAAGCAATGGTTTGATTAGTAATACCCTCATCAAACTTATAATACAAGTAGAGTCCATCCTCACTACCCGACAGCGTGTGATTATAGTTCTTCTTGATTTGGTCGTCTGTCAAATCCTTTGTCCAGAAGCGACATTCATCGATGACACCAGAGAAACTATACCCTTGTTTTCTACTAATACCATACCATAAACCAACTAAGGACCAAGAATTCCAACCCTGATTCAGTATTTTTTCATTTATCTCATAATCACCCGTCATTGCTTGAGTAAGTGAAGAACTTTGCTGATTTCCTTCTTCATCAATAACACATATTTTATATCTTGAATAGCCATCAAAAGAAATCGCTATATGATAGAATTTATCTTTTGAGATTTTAATTGAATTTGCCCATGTTCGATACGATATATAATATTTTCCATTATTCACATGTGGTATTGCCATACTAAGTTCACCATTGAAATAAACCACCAAGCCAAGACATCTGGCAGAAAACAAAAGTGCCTTGTCATTTGGATATTCGTTTATCTTGACATATGTCTGGGCTGTCCATGGCTTATTCAATAATGCAACAATCTCTTTCGCAGTCTTAGATACACCGACACTACCAAGAACGCCCTTTGTTGCCCTCAGTGCGTGGAAAGCTTTCAACTTTTCTCCTTCTGCATTATTTGCATCAGCAATTACTTTTACACTATCAACCGCTGTACCCGTGTCATAAGATACACGACCACTGAATACACCTGTAGCAAGTGCAAAACCATCAGTTTCCTTAGAACCACCAGGAGATATGGTAGCCACTGCACTACCATTTTCCTTGCACTTGCGATAGCACTCCACTTCATATTGGTAATACGAACCAGGTTGTGCGGAGTTATCCTCGTAAGTATATGTATCTGCAACGCCAGAAGTAGTGTATATCGTTTGATAATCCGCACTACCTCCTAAAAGACGACGACGCACATTGAAATATGTCAAATCCGTACCTACTTGAGTAACATTCCAAGTAATACGTACCGTACCACTATAATCACCACGACTCGCCGTCACGCCAGTCACCTCCGAATTGCCTGCAATACTGCCTTGGCATATATCAGAAGAGAAAGTCGTTTCTTGCGCTGCAACTTTCGCCATATACTGATAAGAAGCGCAACCATTAGCCACATTTGTATCATCGAAAGAATAACTCTCTAAGTCTTTGTCATTGATTGTTGCTTCTTTATAAACCTCTCCCCAATCGGTTGTTCCTCTCACACGACGATAGAATTGGAGTTTATAGGCATTTGAAGACGAAGCGTTCTGAAACGAAGAGAAGTTACAAGTCACGGTAATTTTGTTGTCTTGATTACTCGTTGCCGATATAGAGTTAAGCGGATTGCTCTTTCCGATGGATATCGAAGTGCTCTTATACAAATTGGTAGCATCCTCTGGCTTCATGATGGTAGTATTCCATTCGTCCGGCTGGAATGCCACATAATAATAATATTTAGTATCATAGTCCTTAGTACTCTCATCGACATATGACACCTCACCATCGCTATAAGCCAATTCTGTCAATTTCTCATAAGTAGTAGAACCGCTTTTCTGGCGGAAGACCACCCACTTACCATCTGTTGTAACATGGCTCGCATCAGCTATTTCAGGCGACCAGGTAATCGTCACGTTCTTCGTCCAAGAGTTCGTGTATGCAGAAATCGACTTTGGACGTGGATATCCATTGACCCAATGGTCCCTCTCATAACTTCTATTAAAATAGACATTATTCTCAATATAATTGTCACCATTAAGAGCAATACTGCGTTAAATTAATATTTAATCGTCT
>FR893198.1 GCA_000436035.1 Prevotella sp. CAG:732
GAGTTATAAATTATTCAGTAAACACTAATTATCTTCTTTTGCTTGAAAAGTGAATCTCATGAAAACAAATATGGGAAACCTTCATAAGATTTGACACCAAAAATGATATGCAAAATATCGTATGTAAATACAGAACAATGGGCAATGCTATATTCATAACATTGTTTCTTTTTATGGCATTATCCGGATGTAGCACCGGGGAAAAGGACTAAAGCCATACTTTGGGAAAGTGTTATTGAAAGAAGAATGTTTGCCCTTGCCTTCTACATATTATAATAAGGAACGTAGGATGCTGAACACAAAATGAATTTCCATCAAACTGTTGGCTTTTACGATAATTGCAAGAAATAATTGCAAAGTAAAAGTTGGAGTTTGTAAAATACCAGACTCATGTGTGTTATTAAAAAGTAAACAATAATGAACTATCAAAATTAATATGATTATGAAGACCGTATTCCTAGCAATAGCCCTAGCATTTACCGGGCTACCATCCGTTGCCCAAAATGAAGCAATCTCCGATGCCATCGACTCCGACAGCACCTTCTCTCCCAAGGATCACATCACCCAGATTCCATTGGAAAACTGCTATCGCATCGACACTTGCGAGGAGAAGCGATTTGCCATCGTTCTGAAAGATGCGAAATGCGGCATCTACGATCTGCAAAGGCATGAGAATGTGACAAACATCGAATATGATGTCCTCTCTTTTTCTCGCCGACAGATCGCTGAAGACAATACGGAAATCTTCTATTTCTATGCCGAAAAAGGCATTGAGCAAGGTATCATCGGGGTCTATGGCAACAACAACCAAACACTCGGCATTTGGCATGACAACCCTGAATACGTGGGAAACCTATCTGAATGTACCACCATCGACACTGCCATCTCCAAGAAATGCAAGCGCCTACTACAAAAGGGAATGGAAGCACTGGATGGAACTTATGGACAGATTGCGGTCATCGATGCCCAAAACGGAAGACTGAAAGCTTGGGTGGCTTTGGAGAAGAAAGACAATGGCTTTTCAGATGCCAAACTTTTGAGAAATGTGTTCAGTCCTCGTTGCATCACAACGATTGGAACAGCAGCTGTATTGGCAGATATTGATGCCAACCTCGAAGATAGCATTGATGCTGGTAATGGTGCCTATGATACCGAAGATGGCTTGAAGATCAGAGACCACAACTGGCGTACTGGAGGTTATGGAAAGATGACCGTCAGAGATGCCTTGGTCAAGAAATCGAATGTGGCGATGTATAAAATGACACAGGTTGCCATGGGGAATGAGAGGGCACACGATGTTTGGCAGGAAATGATGGACCATCCTCATTCCACCAATGCCATGGAAATCGCAGCTTCTACTTGGAGCATCAACCACGAAGACGCATCCGTTTATCCTACCTTGAAAGGGGACTCTGTAGAGGTGGCACCTCATAATACGACAACGCCAAAGGAACGCCAATATATTAAAGACGTGTTGGTGGGGCTCAACAAGGCGGATGGCATACAAGCCGATTATGCTCCTCAGGGCATCGAACTTGCTGGCGTCTATGGTAATTGGGGTAAAGATTACTATACTGAAGACTGCAACCTAACCGAAACTTCGTTTGTCGGCTTCTTCCCTGCCCAAAATCCTCGCTATAGCATCTGCGTCTTTATCCACAGGCCTACTGAACCAGCTCGTAGCCCTAAGGATTTAGCCACAAGCGTCGTGAATAAGCTGATTTCTTGGCTCATGAAGTACTAATGGCAAAGAATCATAACGAACATCCCATAACCGTCATCATCGGAATAGGCTTGCTGATAGCATTAGGCTTATTGCCTTTTTATTGCAAGTCTTTTATGACGTGGATATACATTGCCATTTGTTGTTTCATCGTGGTCGGATTGTTGGGCTTAGTGCTACATCTTCGCCATAACCAGAAAATCAAGCAGGAGAATAGTGCAGCCTTGGCAGAAAATCCAAAGCGTATCGCAATCTTTCATCGCCTGGGAGATGGAAGCGACATCGAGACTACTGGAACTTTGGATTATCCTTTGCTGAGACATCCTAAGGGATATGATGTGAAATGGCTTTATAATTCCACGAGAGAGGTCGTCTTCTTCTCCACCTATGTCAATGAAAAAGAGGAAGCTGTAATCAGGCTGAAATATGACGCTTGGCTATCCCAACAGACACCAGAAGATATGGCTGGCTTTGAGATGGTGATGAATCTTTCTTCTTTTGAGGGCACCGTTGATGAAGAGCTGCTCGATGGAGTCAACCTCCTGCAAATAGGATTCAAGAGAAAGACTACCGAACGTTGGGGAAGAATAGAATCTCTTTTGCTAAAATTGCAAACTTTCATCGACTCTCTTTCTCCTTATTATATACATCGGCAATTCTGCTTGAAAGGCATTTTGAAAGCAGAAATTTATGTCGAATATGAGGGATTGGCATTCATCTCTGCCACAAAACCCACTTCAAGGGGGTTGGAAGATGCCACAGACCACTTGTCTTCGGGTGATTTCAAAAGACTCGATAGTATGCTGAATTGGGTGGAAACTGACGATATGGTTTACATTGAGTCTTGGGAAGATATAAGATTATGAAGTTCCGACTCTCTATAGAAAACTGACTGAAGACTTGTTTTCTTCCGAAAAAGTATCATTGTATCATTTTTCGGCATTAGAATTGATATAACTATCTAAGTATTAGCGAGAAAGGGTGGATGATATTTGCATCCACCCTTTCTTGTATGTATCACAAAAGAGTCATGATTTCGGGGAGAAGTATCACGATTTCCAACTTCCCATCGTCAAAATCATGATTTTTGTGTTTCCTTCTCTGCCACCAAATATCGTTTTCCCGTGGCAAATCGCTTCACCTTGATGCCATCGATGTTTGCCAACTTTCTTCCGAAACTCATCAAACTATCTATCTTCAGCGAACTGCCGATACGCTTCTTCAGATAGTCGAAAATCTCTGCCGCCGACATATACTTGCCCTGCGACTCGTCTTCCACCAAGTCGAAACACATTTGGAAATATTGCTCTATCGGAGGAACCACCTCAAACTGACGATTGCTCTGCATCAACAATGCTGTCTCCACCGAGTCGAAATACGTTTTCTCGCCAGCTCGAATCGCCGCCATCGCCTGCGCAAAAAGTTGGACATAATTAAGTTTGACGCTCACATCGATCGGTCCCGTTAACTCCACACCGATAAAACGACGATTGCCCGATGGGTCGGTCAAGATGTCATCCATGTTGCTGGTTGCGATGAAGGATGCGAGACGTGGGAACTCCTCCACATGTCCACCATACGGGCGTTTCATCTTCACGTTCGGCAACTGGATGAGATTTTTCAAGAACCCTTGTTGCACCTGTGGCGAAATCTGGTTGAACTCATCCAGGTTGATCAAGAGCGTTTGAGCCATCGCCTGATATACTTGACGTTTTTCTGACAGGACCAAGTTGTCAGTATAGCCCCATTGAAGTTCTTGCGGAATCAAGCGGCGACAGAAAGTGCTCTTGTTGAAACCTTGTTTTGAGATGAGCAGCGGCGCCACACTGTTGCCATACAATCGATGGTTGATGCCACGCCATTGGTCCACCATGCCCAAATACCAAATGTAAAACCAGTCTGCCCAATGCGGATTGGCGGTCGGCACCGTGCGAGCCAATGCCCGGATGTGGTCTTTGCCATCCCACTTGCCCTCGCACTGGAAGAGATACTCATCGATCGGATCATAGTTGGCGATATAATCCGACTCCAGGAAGTTGCGTACATCCTTGATGCTCACACGGATGTCTGCCAACTGCACATCGAGCGTCATTCGCTTTTGCACACGTGGATCGACCGGAGCAAAATCGTGCCAACTTCCCTTCGTTTTGTATTCCGTGTATTTCATCAGAACATTGTATCTGAAATCGTAACGATCTCTCAGAAACACCATCATATTCATGATGTTGTCAGCAGTAGTCGGTTGCACGCCAACCTTAGATTTCTCAATCTCGCCATCGTCCGTCTCCCATCCCACAAGGTCGGGCGTAGGAAATTTCTTCACCTCTTTCACGCCCCCTTTTATCATCTCTTGCTTGCGCACATGATGGTCGATTTTCATCGGAATCGCCTGGGCGTTATAATAAGGATGGGCATCAAGCGTCATCAAGAAATTATCCTTCAAGCTATGGGAAGTGGGCTGGAGTTCTTCCTTAATCAGGGTTTGATAGAGCGGAACAATCTGCTTGGCAGCCATGCGATGCAGTTCTTCTGCATCCTCCTCATTTTGAGGGATTTCGCCATCTATATCGGTGTATCTCACCAAGACATGTGCCGACGTGCCATCCGCTCCCTCGATAACCGCAAAGGTGGAGGGCATCAGGGAGGCTGAACGTTTCAACGCCGCCATGTCTTCTGCCTCAAAAATGTCATCGAAAGTGAGGAGCAAGATGCCATTGACCGTCTTCAGTTTGAGACAATCGTTGGCTTCCTTGCCGTACTCAGCCGAAGGATAGACATGTCGCCAGTTCGCCATGCCTCGGTAACTCTCATACCCATAATCGAGTACTTCCTTACTGTTTCGGAAATTAGTAATGGTGCCTCGTGCGTCATCCTTGGCGATGCGCTGGAGGAAGGATTCGAAGTTCTTGGTGTTGAGTACCAACTGATTTTTCTTGTTGGTATGTATAATGGAAATTTTAATCATTCGTCTTGGATTTTTTATATACGTAGTTGGAAAGTGGATTGCAGTCACTTACGATGTGACTCTATGCCTGGGCAACCAATGCCCATAGTTTGGGCACTCATTGCCCATAGGCTGGGCATCGATTGCCCGTAGTGTGGGCACTCGCCTAAACTCCCCAATAAAAAAGGTCACACTCGGCGAGATTTTTCTCAGACTGAGAGTTAGCATCGTCACGCTCAGAGATAGAATCTTCAAGCTGAGAGCTAGCCTCATCGGAATGAGCTTGGGGGAAGTCGGGCTGGTAGGAAACAAACGTCTCCTTGAAATGGTCGAACTCCACATCGTCGTAGCCGTATGAGTGGAACAGTTCCTTGATTTCCAACTGCTGCTTCGGCAAGAGCAAAAGTTGTCCCAACTTATAGCGATAGTACTGTCCCTTGCTGCCGAGATAGCCTCGCAGGCGACAGCGCAAGGTAGGGGCATCTTTCAACGTGACGTTGCGATAGAGGTGATCGAATCCCCATGCCAGTTTGGCGATTCTCAACTTTTCATAATACTGGCAGTTGCCATTGCGCCATGCCGATGGGAAGACGGCATTTCCACTATGGCGTTTCTCACTCAGGAAGCGTGTCGATAGGAAACGCACGCACTCATCCTTGACGACGCATTGCTCATTAAAGCAATAAGTCCATCCGTAAGGCAATCCTTTACCAGCCATTGCCTTCTTCAACATTTCTAATTGTTTCATTGATTTTTGGTGTTAGTTATTATACTTAAGGTTTCTCATAGGTGCTGACCTGTGTGGAATCTTTAGTTTTATTTTTCTACGGCAAAATTACGAAAAAGCATTGAGAATTGCAAGTATTCTGGCAAATATTTCTAGGCATCGAACCAAAAAGTTATCATTTTACCGCTCCAAATGCCGAAATCGTGATACTTTCTCCCGAAATCGTGATACTTCCATGATACTTTTCGAGGGATATAGCAGATGTGTCATAGGATGGAATCCTCTGATTATCAGACGGTATCGCAAGAAGAGAGCTTACGAAATGATACAATGATACTTTTATCGGAAGAAAATTTCATACGTGCGGAGGCACAACGAGAAATTCAATCGTTTTTTATGCCTGCGAATAAAATGGTTGAATCCATAGAATATTTTAACCATAATTAGTGTTTACTGAATAATTTATAACT
>FR893199.1:0-939 GCA_000436035.1 Prevotella sp. CAG:732
TAGAACTAGCTACTGCCACTGGCGTTTCTTCAGTAAGCGTAGCTGAGGCTAAGGCAAAGACTGCCACATTTAACCTTGCTGGTCAGCAGGTATCTGAGTCTTACAAGGGTATTGTTGTTAAGAACGGCAAGAAGTACTTGAACAAGTAAGCATTGGACATATCATTCAATATATTTGGGCTTCTTTCACTTGCCTTAGGGTAGTGAGGGAAGCCCATTTTCGTATTTGTACCTTTAAAGTTTGGCTGTTTCATATTTTTTGATTAACTTCGCAACCGAAAGATAAAACTAGGTTTATGGGAAAGATAAAAAGACTGCCAACTGGCATCAGTCAGTTCCGAAGCATATCAGATAGCAATCTCTATTATGTTGACAAGACCATGTACTTGCCAAAGATGGAGGCTGTGTCAGACTTCTTGTTCTTCATTCGTCCACGTCGCTTTGGTAAGAGCCTTTTCTTGTCAATGGTGGCAGACTATTATGATTGTGAGAACTACAAGGATATAGACGAAGAGTTCCAAGGTACTTGGATTGCTGAGCATCCATTGGAGACCAAGGGAAAATTCCAAGTGCTGAGTTTGGATTTCTCGCAAGTGGTGGGTTGTGCAGATAATTTGCAGGATGCTTTTCATGTTTACTTAGGGATTAAGATAGATGCATTTCTTAGAAAATACGGGAAGTATTATAGTCAGAAAGCAATAGAGGCAGCTCATAACGCTCCAACTGCTGGTGGCAAAATTGCTGCATTTGTCGGTGAGGCTAAAGAAAAGGGTTATCAACTTTATTTGATTATCGATGAATACGATAATTTTACGAATGTTGTCCTCAACGAACAAGGACACGATGTATATCATGAGATGACTCATGGTAGCGGCTTCTATCGTGATGTCTTTAAAACGTTCAAGCCGAATTTCACTCGAATCCTCTTTATGGGAGTAAG
>FR893199.1:1010-1439 GCA_000436035.1 Prevotella sp. CAG:732
TGCAACCAATATCTCAGTTCATTATTGGTTTAACAATCTCTTAGGCTTTAGTGAAACTGATGTGCGTGAGATGATTCGCTATTACCAAGAGGTAGGACGAATAACTAAACCAGAAGATGAAATCATAGCAGAGATGAAACCATGGTATGACAACTATTGTTTCTCTGAGGAGTGCTATGGCGTGGAACCTTGTATGTACAATAGTAATATGGTGATATATTACATGAATACGCTCATTACGACTGGTCGTCCTCCGAAGGACATGCGTGATCCTAACTCCAAGACCGATTATGCCAAGATGAAGCGATTGGTGAGTCTCGACCGTTTGGATGGTGACCGAAAGGGAGTGGTGCGGACAATAGCCGAACAGGGATATATTGACACCACTATCGAGACAACGTTCCCTGCCATTGAGATGATTAATCCTAA
>FR893200.1 GCA_000436035.1 Prevotella sp. CAG:732
TATGATGTATCGAGACCGCCGCTGAAAGCGACTACTACTTTTTTATTAGCCATAATCGATTTAAATAATAAATGATAAATAATAATGAATAAATGAGGCGTTCCTGCCTAAATTGCAACGTGTTATAACGCCGTTAGAAGGCTTTTATAATTCGCTGTTAGGACCGTCAATCTTTCTGATTCTCTCTATCACCTCCTGTGGAAGTTTGATAGGGAGGTGCTCCTCAGGGTCGAAGAGCATGGCGGTGCAGATGCAGTACTTGCGGTTGGTACGATGGAGGACATCCACATTGATGCAACCCTCGCAACCACGCCAGAATGACTCATCATCGGTCAAGTCGGCGAAGGTGACAGGAAGATAACCCAACTGAGTGTTCATCTTCATCACAGCCGAGCCGGATGTCAAAGAGAATATCTTGGCATGAGGCCATCGCTGTCGGGCAAGCGTGAAGGTAAGGTTCTTGATGCGCTTAGCCAGTCCGATGCCTCGGAAGTCTGGATGAACGATCAAACCTGATGTGGTGACATAGTGCTTGTTGCCCCAGGTCTCGATGTAGCTGAAGCCGGCGAACTTCTCGCCTTGGAGGGCGATAACCGCCTTTGCCTCGCGCATCTTGGTGGCAACATACTCTGGTGAACGCTTGGCGATACCAGAACCACGCTTCTTAGCTGCTTCTGCGATGGTAGTCAGAATGGTGTCGATGTACTTGATGTGACTTTCATCAGCCACCATGACTTTTACTTCTTCCATTTTTCTCTTTATTTTATAATGTTCTTTAATTCAATTCAGGGATAATCTCGGCGAGAGCGTTGATGATGTCATCTTCCTCTGCTCCGTCTTTCTTCACGAGGAAGATGGTGTCGTCTCCTGCAATAGTTCCCAAGATCTCAGGGATGTCGCTGTTGTCGATGTTGTAAGCGATGCTGCTGGCATATCCTGGACGGGTCTTGATGACCACCATGTTGCTAGAGAAGTTGATGGAAACGAATCCAGGACTCATCATCATCTCTCGGAGCGTTCGAGGCTTGGATACCCTCTTGTACATGGTTTCGTTGGGCAAAACATATACATATTTTCCATTCATTGAGGCAGCCTTGGCAACTTTGAGTTGCTTGAGGTCTCGACTCAATGTGGCTTGCGTAAGCTTGTAGCCTTCCTTTTGGAGGGCTTTCAAGACTTCTTCCTGTGAACTTAACTCATGGCTTGAGATAAGCATCTTCAGGGTCTCCAATCTACTGCTCTTAACCTTCATGTGATGTATTTTTATTCAAGTTACGGCTGCAAAAGTACAATAATATTCGTAAACTACCAAATAAATCGTAATAAAAATGCGCGTTTATGTAACAATAATACATTTTATCTCATATTCTCGGTATGTTTATGCGCTTTTGCGTGCTTCGTTATGCACTTGTTTATGCGCACTTCTCTCAGCTTCCCATAGGTTGGTACAAATAGCTTGAAATGTTAAAATATGTACGGCAATAGCATTTTTATGCCTTTAAAATTTGTGACATATACATATTTTTGCTAAATTTGCACATCTTAAAACTTCTAATTATGATCGAAAGAATAACTTTTAGTCTAATCGGAATGCTCTTATTTCCTTTGATGTTGATGGCGAAAGATTATCGTGTGATAGATTTCGGTGCTGTGGGAAATGGAACTGTAGATGATGCTATTGCTATCCAAAAGGCAGTGGATGCTTGTTCTCATGATGGTGGCGGAAATGTCATCTTCTCTTCTGACCATACATTCCTTTCTGGTCCTGTTGAACTCAAATCCAACGTACATATTATATTGGAGACCAACGCCACATGGAAGGCAAATCCCGACGAGCGCATTTATCACAAGAGTGCTTTCGGAAAGAACGAAGGCGAGGGCATGATGTGGATTTGGGCAAAGGACATCGAGAATCTTTCTTTCTCAGGGCATGGTACGATTCATGGCAATGGCATCCAGTTTATGGGTGCGGAACTTTTTGATAGCTATGAGTTGAAGCCGGTCACCACTTTCGATCCTCGTCCTCACGTCTTGACCTTGATGGGTGTGAAGAACCTCCATATCCGTGACATCACCATTCGTGAAGGTGCCTATTGGACCGTTCACCTCATCGGTTGTGATGGGGCGGTGATAGATGGAATCAATCTTCTCAACAATCTCAAGATACGTAATGGTGATGGCATCGACATCGACCATAGCAAGAACGTGCGCATTGCCAACTGCCATATCACCAGTGGTGATGATGCCATCTGCTTGAAAAACCGCCGTGAGTTTGAGGAGTATGGTTCTTGCCACGATATCGTGGTGACCAACTGTGTGATGGAGAGCCGAAGCTGTACGGTGAAGATAGGTAGTGAGAACATGGACTCCATCTACAATGTGGTTATCGACAACTGTGTCATCAAGGGTAGCAACCGTGGCTTGGGTATCCAGAATCGTGACGAGGGAACGGTAACCGATGTAGTTTTCTCCAATATCATCCTCGACTGTCGCCTGTGGAGCGATGTATGGTGGGGAAAGGCGGAGCCAATCTACGTCACCTCTTATCCACGTGCCAATGGCAATCACAAGGATGCCAACTGGCGTTTCCCGAAGGGACAGACGGTAGGTAAATGTGGCGAGGTGAGCCGGATTTACTTCAACAATATCTATGCGACTTCAGAGAATGGTTGTTTTATTGGTGGCGATACCCCTGATAAAGTGCGAGATATTTACCTCAACAACGTACACTTGAACTTGAAGAAAATGACAAGCTATGATGGTGGTGTCTATGACAAGCGCCCATGTCGTGGCGAGGGCTTTATATATAATAAGGTGTATGGAGTCTATGTCGAACAAGCCAAGAATGTAGAGATTGAGGACTTGGAAATGAAAGTTGCGCCACAGGTCAACTATGGTGGCAAGAGTAATTATAACTAAAATCTAATAAGTTATGCAAATAGTACAAAAGACTATTGGAAGTAGCATGAGACGAGTCTTGTTCTCTTCCGCCCTTCTGCTCGTGAGTTCGCTCACATTTGCACAAAGTAAGGTCAGCGGCACCGTGAAGGATGCCAATGGCGAACCTCTCATCGGCGTTAGCGTCGTGGAGGAAGGTACAAGCAATGGCGCCGTTACCGACATTAATGGTAACTACACGCTGAATGTAAAGCCAGGAGCAAAGCTGAAACTTAGCTACATTGGTTTTACTCCAAAGACAATCAAGGCAGGAAGCAACAGCCAGATTGTCATGGACGAAGACAACACTGCTTTGAATGAAGTTGTTGTGGTAGGTTATGGTACCATGCGCCGTAAGGATGTTACCTCATCTATCACTACAGTAAATGCAAAAGATTTGAATAAAGGTGTATATACAGATCCTGCTCAGATGCTCCAAGGTAAAGTGCCAGGATTGGTAGTAACCTCATCAGGTGACCCTAATGGTTCTACCAGTATGACCCTTCGTGGTTCTTCTTCTCTCCGTACTGGTGAGGCGATGCAACCATATTATGTTATTGATGGTATTCCTGGTGTGGATATTTCTATGGTAGCTCCAGATGACATCGAGAGCATAGATGTGCTCCGTGATGCCAGTGCTACTGCTATCTATGGTTCTAAGGCAGCTAATGGTGTAATTATGATTACCACCAAGAAAGGTAAGAACAACCAGGAACGTGTGAATGTTTCTTATTCGGGATATGTAGGCTTCGACCATATCTCCAAGACTTTGGACATGGCTTCAGCCGATGATATTCGTAGTTATGTGGCTGCCAATGATATAGATTATGCTTACGATTATGGTTCTTCTACCGATTGGCAGAAGGAAGTCTTGCGTACAGGCATTAGCCATAACCATAACCTCTCCATCAATGGTGGTAGCAAGAAGACAACCTATATGGCTTCTTTGAACTATAACAATCGTGAGGGTGTTATCAAGGGAACAAATATGTACCGTATCAACTTCCGCTCTTTGGTAAGTTCCAAGGTGCTCAAGGATCATTTGGACCTCTCTGCTGGTCTGAATGCCATGTATGGAAAGCATGAGGGCGTACCAATGAACAATGAGGGAGGTTCTGTCTTGGATGCAATGAACTATTTCAATCCTACACTTCCTATAAAGAATGAAGATGGCTCTTGGAGCAGGGGTGATGGGTCTGGTAATTATAATCCATTGTCTCTCATTGCGGAAGACTCTTCGGAGTTTGAGTGGAAACGTATGCAGTTCATAGGAAAAGCTACTGCTTATATAGTAAAGGGACTGACTTGGAATGCCAACTATCAGTACAGCAATAAGCAACGTACTTATAGTTCTTATGATTCTCACAATACACAACTCAATGGCATCAGTGATTATAATGGTCGTGCCAATCGTAGCACTTACCAAGGACATGACCAAACCTTCGAGACTTATATCAACTATGATGCTACCTTTGATAAGGTACATAAAGTGGGCATAATGGCGGGTTACTCTTGGGAGGAACGTGTCAACAACGATGGCTTTGGATTGACGGTTCACAACTTCTTCGATGATAAACTGAAGTGGAATCAGTTGAGCTATGCAGGTACAATCGATGGTATGAAGGGTGTAGAGAGTGGAACCAAGGAAACCATTCGCAACATCTCTTTCTATGGTCGTTTGTCATATTCATACGATAGCCGATATATGTTGCAGGCAACAATCCGTCGTGATGGTTCTTCTGTGTTTGGTGATGGACATCAATGGGGCTATTTCCCTTCTATTTCTGGAGCTTGGAACATTACCGAGGAGAAGTTTATGGAAGGCTTGAAAGAGTCTTTGAGTCTTTCCAACTTGAAACTTCGCATAGGTTATGGTGTCAGTGGTAATGCGCTTGGCTTTGGTGCATATTCTGCTGTTGCTACTTATGGTGCCAATGGCACTATAATATCCATTGGTGGTAAGGACTATCCTACATTGGTGTCAACTAAGTTGGCAAATCCTGATTTGAAGTGGGAGAAAACAGGTATGTTGAACATTGGTTTGGATTATGCTTTCTTCAATGGTCGCTTGAATGGTTCCATTGAGTATTACAATAAGGTGACCAAGGATTTGATTTGGAATTATCCAGTCACTTCGTTCTTGTATCCTTTCTCAACGATATCTGCCAATGTGGGTGAGATTACTAACCGTGGTATAGAGATTTCAATCAATGCGATTCCTGTGCAGAACAAAAACTTTACTTGGACTACCACATTGAACCTTTCTCATAATAAGAATAAGGTGAACAAGTTGACCAACGAGAAGTTTAGTACAGCTTCGTTCACGCAGGGTGATCCAATGGTGGCAGGTGTGTCAGCAGAGGGTTATACACAGCAGATTATGGAGGGGGAGCCTTTGGGTACATTCTTTACCTATGAGTTCGCTGGATATGATGAAGATGGAACATCTGTATATTATGAGCATGATGCAGAAACGGGAGCACGTACAGGCACAACAACAAAGGCACCAAAATTCAAAGATCGTGCTGTTACAGGATGTGCACAACCTAAGTTGAATATGGGATGGAACAATACTTTCAGTTATAAGAACTGGAGTGCTTCTTTCTTCTTTACAGGCGTGTTTGGCAATAAGATTTACAATGGTCTTCGTGCTCATTATACTGCTCCAGACTTCTTTGCTGGCGGCAAGAATGTTTTGAAAGAGTTTATCACAGAACGTCCTGCCACAGATAAGAGCTCTAATGTACCTTCTGATAAATTTATTGAAAATGGTTCTTATGTTCGTTTGCAGAACTTGACGCTTGGATATACCTTCCGTAATCTGGATGGATGGTTGAATAGTCTCCAGCTGTATGTTACTGCTAATAATCTCTTCACTATTACGGGTTATAAGGGTTTGGATCCAGAGGTTAACCTGGGTGGAATTGACCCCGGAGTAGATTATCGTTGGAGCAATTATCCTCATACTCGTACGATTATGTTGGGTGCTAAAATCAACTTCTAATCATTATTTAAAAGAATAGAATATGAGACTAAATATAAAGACATTGTTTGCTGCTAGTTTGGCAACTTTGGCAGTGGGTTGTACGGATTTAAACGTGCCTGTGGATTCTCAATATATCGTATATCCTAGTACGGAAGAAGCAGCTATATCCAAAATGGCAGGTGTTTATTTCTGTATGCGTGATTGTTTTGGACGCCGTTATATGGAGGCAATGGAATTGTCTAGTGATGAGTTTACTGCTTTGTCGTTCAGTGGTAATTGGCTTGATTCTTATGCTTATGCCAATACGTCTTTGCATAACTTCACCGGGGAGCAAGCTACTATCGACTGGATGAATGTTTTGGGAGAGGGCGTAGTGAAGGCTAACGAGGTCATAGATGTCCTTGATGAGAATTCCGGTTCCCAAAATCTAGCGGCAGCTCGTGCCATCCGTGCTTATTTCACTTATATAGAGATGGATTGTTTTGGCGATGCTCCTATTGTGGATAAGAAATATTCAGAGAAAAACGGTACGGATATTTCTGCTCGCCAACCACGTGCAGATGTGGCTAGATGGATTGAGAGTGAACTTAAGGCTGTAGCCGACCAACTCCCTGAGGAAACAACGGGTGAAAATTATGGTAAGCCGAATAAGTATATGGCATATGGTCTTTTGGCTCGATTGTATCTGAACTGGCCTGTTTATACAGCAGCTTCTGTTGATCAGTATGATGCCAGTAATTATAGCAACGAGAAGTTGAATGATTGTGTGGCTGCTTGCGACAAGATTATCTCTTCGGGTAAGTTTGAACTCGGTCCTGTGGCTTATCGCTTCAAGTTTGGTCCTAATAACACCGAGTTGGTACAGAGTGGACAAATTAAGGATTTCATCTATGCAATGCCTTATCATACTTTGAATGAGACGGGAATGCAGTATGGACGTGGACATTCTTATAAGGATGTAAAGTCTTTGAAACCAAGTTATTATGGAGTAAAATTGTCAAATTCTGGTGGAGGATATATGGCTGTTACTCCAGAGGCGGCTGCTCGTTTTAATCTTGAGGGTGACGAGCGCAATACGATGGTGCTTCAAGGAACTGTGCATGTTTATGACCCTGTGACCTTGTTGCCTACCGAAGAAATTTGTAAGGATCGTAACGGTAATCCATTGGTATTGGAACCAAATATCAAATTGGTGAAACAGACTGCAGAGTTGGATGTAGGTGACAATATTGAGGGGTGGCGTCAAGGTGCTCGTTCTATCAAATGGTTTGTTGATAACAATGATTTCAAGAATAAACGCAACCAAAGTAATGATTTGCCATTGATTCGCTATGCGGATATCTTGATGATGAAGGCTGAGGCTTTGACTCGTGGCGCACAAGCTACGAGCGGCAAGGACGCACAGGGTCTTTTCAATGAGATTCGTTCTTATGTTCATGCGCCAGAAATTGATCATGCACCTACATTGGATGAGATCTATGAGGAGCGTGGACGTGAGTTCTTTGATGAGAATCTTCGCCGTATTGATATGATTCGTTTTGGTCATTTTGAGGATGAGTATTGTTTCCATAAAAAGGGATTTGAGTTCGCAAACTTTGACAAGAGACATCGCATCTTCCCATTGCACAAGAAGAACCAATTGGATACCAACCCTAATTGGGATCAGAATCCAGGCTATTAAGAGAAAACATAGTATTATTATCGGAAGGGAGGATAGATGTTATGCTATTCTCCCTTTTGCGTGTTTCCATTAATGATTATGAGAAAGATTCTTTCATTTATCATGTTACTTCTGAGTTTACAGATATCCTCTGCCAAATCATTGAAGGGAGAGGTAATAGAGATTGTCGTACATCGTGGTGCAAATGCTTTGGCTCCAGAAAATACCATTGCTTCAGCAGACTCTGCATTAGCGCATAGTGCTAGTTGGATAGAGGTCGATGTCCGGAAAAGCAAGGATAGCGTACTCTTCAATTTGCATGACGAAACGCTAGATCGAACTACTGATGGTAAGGGTAAGTTGTCTGATATGATGGCTGAAGATGTTCGTAAATTGGATGCAGGCAAATGGTTTTCACCGAAGTATAAAGGAACATTCGTACCTACTATAGCTGAGATGCTTGATCATTTGCAAGGAAAGGCTAAAGTCTTTTTTGACGTGAAAAGAGGCACGCCTGTGGCTGATTTAGTAAAACTCATTCGTGAGAAAGAATATACTGATAAGAGTTTTTTTTGGTTTGCTGATGAGCAGATGTTGCGTCAATTTGTCAAGATGGCTCCTGATTTGAAAGTAAAAGTGAATGCCACAGATATAGCTCGTTTGCAGTATTGGCAAAAGGTTTGCACTCCTACTTATGTGGAAATTGCACCTCAGTTAATCACAACTCAGTTCATAGAATATTGCCATTCGAATGGCATCAAGGTAATGGCTGCTTGTCAAGAAGGCGATACGTCTCAGTTCCAATTAGTACTCGATAAGAAGGCCGATTTGGTTAATCTTGACCGTCCTGAGATCTTTGAAAAGCTATTGAAATAATATATTTAACCGCGCCAAAACGTTTGAAAAACGTCTGTTTTGGCGCATTATAGGCCTTATAATGCGCCAAAATGTGATAAATTTACACATTTTGGCGCACTTTCCGTTTGCCGTTTCCTTCTTTTTTCGTATATTTGCACCATCAATTAATGAATGTAAATGCTTATGACACAGTTGATAGGAAGAGATGAAGAACAGAGCTTGCTCAAGAAATACATAGATAGCGACCATTCTGAGTTCATAGCCATCTATGGTAGGCGACGTGTGGGCAAGACTTTCTTGGTGACGGAAACTTTTGGAAAGCAACTAGACTTTGATATGACAGGTGTCATCGATGGTAATAAGGATGACCAAATGGTGAGCTTCAATCTGTCACTCAAAGAGAGTGGCTATGAGGGCGAGAGAGTGTCCAATTGGTATGATGCTTTTGAGGCACTGAAAGAAGTGGTGAGGAAAAAAGCAAGCAAGAATAGTCCCGTTATCATTTTTATAGACGAATTGCCGTGTCTTGACACACCACGCTCAGGACTGGTTAAGGCGTTGGATTTGTTTTGGAATGGATGGGCAAATCGACAAAAGAATGTCAAGTTGATTGTTTGTGGCTCTGCCACCACATGGATTGTGGATAATATCATCGACAATCATGGGGGGTTGCATAATCGTATAACTCACGAGATGCATATTCATCCTTTTACACTTCGTGATACTGAAACATATCTCAATGTAAATGGCTTTAAGTGGAACCGGCTCACTGTAGCCCAAACCTATATGGTGTTGGGTGGAATCCCTTATTATTTGAGTTTGTTGGATCATCAGCAGAGTCTTCCAGCCAATATTGACCATTTGTTCTTTGGGCGAGATGCTGAAATGAAAAAGGAATTTGACCGTTTATTCAAAGCACTTTTCAAGAGTCCACAAGCATACGTCGATATCATCCAGTTGCTGGCTGCCAACAAGAAAGGACTGACACGAAAGGAAATCAGTGAGAAGTTGAAGAAAGAAACTGGTGGACACTTGTCTAAACTCTTGGAGAATCTGGAGAACTGCGACTTTATCCGTAAGTATAATGTGAGGGAGAGAAAGATCAACAGTAACAATGGCATCTACCAACTCACAGACTTTTACATCCAATTCTATCATGACTTTTGCCGTAAGCATTCAACGGATGAGCATTTGTGGGAAAACTCAATCAACTCACCGAAGCAAAATACTTGGTATGGGTTGGCATTTGAGCGACTTTGTATGGCGCATATCCCACAAATCAAGGAAGCTTTGGGCATTCAGCGTATCAGAACCGAGTATTATTCTTGGAGGAGTAAGGAGAGTGTGCCTGCCTCCAAAGTAGATTTGATAATCGAACGTGCCGACCAAATCATCAGTTTGTGTGACATCAAATATAGTAAAGGTGCGTATGCGATAGATGCTAAGGAGGAAGAGCGGCACGCGTTAGATGCTAAGGAGGAGGAGCGGCTGCGCAATCGTATGACGGATTTTGCTGATGAGACCAAGATTAAGGAGGCTGTTCAACTGGTTATGATAACGACATACGGACTGAAAGAGAACGCTCACTCGTCAGAAGTAACAGATAGGGTTGTCTTGGATGACTTGTTTAAGTCTTGATGTTCAAATAATATACAACGAAATTTCCCCAAATTGATATGATGAGAAAAGCAATCTTTATCATCGCTTGCTGTTTTTGCTCCCTGTGGGCAGTGGCGAAGAACTATACCCAGTATGTCGATCCACGTATTGGAAGTGAGGGATTGGGACGAACTTTCCCCGGACCTTCCATGCCATACGGAATGGTGAAGCCTGGACCGGATGGCGTGTCAATGCCTAATGCAGGATGGGCTCCGATGCCGGAACTCATCAAGGGATTCTCGCAGATGCATGTGAGCGGTACGGGAGGTGGACAGAAATATGGCAACATTCTTATACAGCCATTCTTGGAGGAAGGGAAAGGGCTAACTCCTATGAGTGGTGTTCTTGGAAATGATGGCACAAGAAACCAAGTGAGTCTCCTTATGCCTAATCGTTCAATAGCCTCTATACCTGTTTGTCCTCAGAAAAGAATACGAGAGGAAATCTCGCTTGGATATTATTCTTGTACTTACGAGAATGGCATCCAAACGGAGGTGACTGCGTCGGAGCGTTGTGCCCTCTATCGTTTCTCATTCCATCAAGTAGGGGGAAAGATAAATGACACCCTATATATTAATAAGGTGAAACCAACCCTGCTGATAGATGTTGCTTCTTTCTTGGGAATGGATACGATTCCAGACAAGCGAGAGACACAACAGTATGTCAATTCGCATATTGAAAGGTTGAATGCCCAAGTGCTTCGGGGATGGAGTACTGTGAGGGGAGGATGGAACAATGGCGGACCTTATACGGTTTGTTTCTATCTTCAGAGTGATGTGCCTTTTGATGGCGTGACCATACAAGATAGTCTTTATGCCATAGCGCATCTTTCCGATATACATGCCAATGTGAAGGTGGGCATTTCTTTTGTGAGCATGGAAAAGGCTCAGCAAAATGTCTGCCCAGAAACGTTTGATGGACAATTATCTAATCTTCGCAAGGCTTGGAACGAGAAGTTGAGCAAGATAGAAATTACGGGCACAGACAAGCAGAAACGTATGTTCTATACAGGTATCTACCATACGATGCTGATGCCTGTGGATAAGTCGGGAGAAAATCCGCATTTCTCTGCCACTCCCTATTATGATGACTATTATGCCATTTGGGATACTTATCGCACGTCTATGCCATTGCTCACTTTGATAGATGAAGACCGTCAGCGTGACATGGTCAATTCACTCTTGAACATCTACGAGCACGATGGTTATATGCCGGATGCCAGAAGCGGCAACTGGAATGGGCGAACCCAAGGTGGAAGCAATGCGGAAATCGTCATTGCGGATGCTTTCGCCAAGGGAATGGAGGGAATCAATTACGAACTCGCCTTGCAAGCGATGGTAAAAGATGCTGAGGTTCCACCGATGAAAGTGGATAGCGATTTGCATTTCGATTCTGCTCTTCGTGAAAGCTTGGCAGCCGAGAAGCACGGCAGAGGCGGTTTGAAAGAATATAATTCCTTAGGTTATATCCCATACTGCATCGATCGAGCTGGCAATCGAACGGTGGAGTATAGTTATGATGATTGGTGTATCGCCCAAGTGGCGAAGGGTTTGCATCATCCAGACCTCTACGAGAAATATCTGAAACGTTCTAGCAACTGGCGCAACCTTTGGCGCAGTGATTACGAATGGCAGGGGATGAGAGGCTTCATCATGCCTCGTGATGCAGCTGGTCGATGGCTCGACTCCGTGCCTTGGGGCAAGTCGAAGGTATATCATCCGCTGATACCTTATCGCCCTGATACCAAGGTGGCTCCGTGGTATCTGCCTTGGTGGAGTACTTTCTTTTATGAGGCTTTGTCGGCAGAGTACAGCTTGAGCATTCCGCATGATGTGCCAGGATTGATAGAGGCGTGTGGTGGCAAGGATGCTTTTATCAAGCGCCTCGACACCTTCTTTGCCAACAAGCATTATAATGTGGCCAACGAGCCAAGTTTCCTTACGCCTTATCTCTATCATTGGGTTGGTCATCCCGACTTGAGCGTGGAACGCATCAACCAGATTGTCCATGACAATTATGATGACACCCCAAATGGTTTACCTGGCAATGACGATAGCGGTGCCATGTCTTCTTGGCTTGTCTTCAACATGATGGGCATCTATCCAGTGGCTGGTCAGAATCTCTATCTTGTCGGCTCGCCGATGATTCCTGCCTATACCATCCATCTTCCGAATGGCAAGGACTTGAAGGTTGTCGCCAAGGGGAATGAATGGAATGTGAAAAGTCAGTACGATGAAGCTATATTGAGAGGTACGTCGCTCACTCATCAGCAGTTGTTGAAAGGCGGTACGCTTGTATTGCCAGATTGCAGAAAGGTGGCTCCATCGCCAACTGGACACGTTGTGCATAAGTTGAATGTCGATAATATTGAGTTGGTAAGACAATTGAATTTTCTTACATCTTGTTCGGC
This sequence comes from Prevotella sp. CAG:732, assembly GCA_000436035.1. GTDB lineage: Bacteria > Bacteroidota > Bacteroidia > Bacteroidales > Bacteroidaceae > Prevotella. The sequence goes on from FR893200.1 coordinate 12,511, forward strand.
GATTGATGAGTCTTCAACCTACACTCTTCATCGTTCAATAGGCAAAGCCAATTTTATTCTCAATCGCCAATATCGTAATTGGGAGGTAGCAATCGATTCTACGACACTTGCTGATACATTGCTTTTGCGATGCAATGAGTCGATCTATCTGGTTCCTCAAAAGTTAGTTGATGAGGCTGACGGATTCTGTTGGGATAGTCCTCAGAAAGGCAAGAACATCTATGATGCCAAGGGTACCTTCTTGTTTGTATCTCGAAAGGCAATACAACAATTAAGGCAAAGCGGCGTTTTCATATATAATGGAATCACTTGGCGACAGATTGCACAAGATGCAAGCAGCATCACGGTGAAAGCCGATGTGGATGGCACCTTGATGCAAATCGCCACTCGGAGAGAACTGCCATGGGTCTTAAAGATGGAGAACAATCCTTTAGGCATAGATTGGCATCTCGTGCCTAATAGTGAGACCCATGCGGTGAAATAGCTTGGCTATAAGAAAGTAATCATGATCATATTGGATAAATAACTAAAGACATAAGATATGAGGAAATTATTCTTAATGATATTGTTAATAGCTTGCGCCCTTTTGGCGCAAGCTCAAACTCGTCAGCAGATGGGGGGCGTGTATTATGCTTATCCTGCTCCCAAGAAGCCTGTTTCTGTAAAGGCTCCTGAAGGTTATACCCCTTTTTACATCAGTCATTACGGCAGGCACGGCTCTCGTTGGTTACCAAGTGATAGTCGTTATATTTGGGTAAACCAGCATTTTGATGATGAATCCAACTTGACTCCTTTGGGCAAGAAAGTGAAGGGATGGCTGACTCAGGTGTGGGAGAATGCCAAGGGCAATGGTGGTAAGTTGACAAAGCTGGGTGAAAAGCAGCATCGTGGCATTGCCGATCGTATGGTTCGCAATTTCCCTCAGATCTTTGCCAAGGGCAATCATGTGCAAGCTCGTTCGAGTGTGGTCGATCGCTGTGCTAAGAGTATGCTGGCTTTTACGGATGAATTGCGCCAACTCCAGCCATCGCTCGATATGGACGTGAAGACGGATTCTGCCGATATGGCTTGGATTGCCTACACCTCTCCCGAGGTGAAAGCCTTGGAAAATCGTACCCATATTGTGACTAAGGTGTCACCCGATAGATTCTTGCACCAACTCTTCAAGGACATTACGAAGGTGGATGATCCGATGAAGTTGATGAGCGAGATTCATACCATCGTTTCCTCTATCCAAGACGTGGGCTTGAACTTCAAGTCTTATCCTCGCCAGATAGAGAAGGGATTGTATGGACTCTTCACAGACGAGGAGTTCAAGGCGTTTTATGATGCTAACAATCTTCGCATGACGATTTGCAATGGTGAATATCCTACGAATGAGCGAATCCCGGCTCGCTCTGCTATCTCTCTTTGGGAAAATGTTGAAGCTGAGGCCGACAAGGCATTGGCTTCAGATAGACCATCTGCCACTTTGCGATTCGGGCATGATACCAGTTTATATCGCCTTTATTCTTTGATGAATATGTTCTTTGCTCGTCCTGATGCCTGCTGTGATACAGATGCAAAGATGGCTTCATACAAAAAAGAATCTGATGTCATGGATGTGGTTGTGCCGATGGCAGCCAACTTACAACTTGTCTTTTATAAGAAAAAGCAATGGGATCGTGCATATCCAGAGAGTAATGTCTTGGTGAGAATCTTGTGTAATGAGCGGAATGTTGGGGAACTGAATCTGAATGCTTATATCTACAATGATGACATAGAAGATATGGCGGGAAATTATTATACGTGGGCATCACTGAAGAATTATATGCACGAGTACATCCATTATTTGGAACATGTGCGCCAACTGAATGCTATCAACACGATGGTCGGCACTGCTCAGGCGAATACCAAGACTGCCGGTAAGTTTGGCAAGGGAAGTGAGGAGCATGGTCAGACTTTGCCTGCCGTACTCGTGCCAAATGGTCAGAATTTCTGGACACCACAGACGCAAGACACTGAGAAAAAGTGCATTGCACCTTATTATTATAAGGACACGGAGTTGCAAGGTTTTCGCAACAGTCATTGGATAGTGGGTGGCTGCACCCAAGATTATGGCTCATTCACAATCGCTACCCTTGGTGGAAAACTCCGTTTGCAGCCAGAGGAGCGTGCCACTCGTTTTTCGCATGAAGACGAGGTGTCGCATCCTCATTACTATGCAGTCCATCTGAGAGATGAGCATCTCAAGACGGAAATGACAGCTTTGAGTCATTCTGCTATCTTCCGCATAACTCCTGATCAAGACGAGGAGGTACATATCGTCATCAACCCTAATAGTGATGAGGGGGAGGGATACATAGAGATAGATACCTTGCACCATATTATATATGGTTATAATCCAGTGCATCGCATTTATCAAGGATGGGGTGAGCCTGCTGGGTTCAGCGGTCATTTCGTGCTGGATTATAGTGGAGAACTTAATTTCGATGTTCCTTCTTCAGACATATCAAATCCTCGATATGGTGAGACTCCGTGTGGTTTTGATGATTTTGGAGTCTTCTCAAAAGAAGAAAAAACGCCTCAAGGACTATCTGTTAAGGGAAGTCGAAGTGGTGCTTGGCTTACTTTTAAAGGAAAGGCTGGAAAACCTATAGAAATTCGGGCGGCAAGCTCTTTTACTTCAAAGAAAAACGCTTGTGATAATCTCGTTGGTGAGACTGCGGGAGGTTTTGACTTTGATGATTTTATACTTAAAGCAGAGACTATTTGGTGTGATAGATTGCATGCAATAGATGTGGAAAGCAAGGACGTGGCAAAGGTCAATCTGTTCTATGGCGCTTTGTATCGTGCATCATTCTTGCCTCATGAAATGTCAGATGTCTATGGAAGTTATCCGACTTTCTCCAAAGGAAAGGTAGAAATACTTGATTCTTCTGATAGTTCTGCTTTAGATGATAGCGCAGATATTGCAGATGTCCTAGATGTTGACACCGCTTGCGTTGATTCTACAACAACGATACCTACCATCTATGGCGACTTCTCCATGTGGGATATTTATCGTGCCGAGCTTCCTCTCTACAATATCATCACCCCGACGCTCTCTGGTGACATGATGCAGTCGTTGGTCAATATGTACAAGGAGGGCGGTTGGATGCCAATCTTCCCTTGTTGGAATAGTTATACGGCGGCGATGATAGGTGACCATTCGGGTGTTGCCTTGGCAGATGCTTATGTCAAGGGCATCCGTAGCTTTGATGCCAAAACGGCATACGAGGGAATGAGAAAGAATGCTTTCGAGAGTCCGAAAACCTTTGAGGAATATAAGAACGGAATGGGAAGACGTGCCTTGAACTCCTATCTCCGATATGGTTATATCCCGATGGAGGATAGTGTGAAGGAGGCTTTCCATACCAACGAACAGACTTCTCGTACCTTGGAATATGCCTTTGATGACTTCGCTGTGGCGCAGTTGGCGAAGGCTTTGGCTGAGTCTTGCTCCGTTGAGGCAAAAGATGGCCCTTACACTCGGCAATCTCTGATGACTGATTACGCAGAACTGATGCGCCGTTCCGAGAACTGGCGAAATGTTATCAATCCTAAGACGGGATGGGCGGATGGTCGCCATCAGAACGGAAAATGGGAAGGTAATACTGACTTGGTGCATCGCAAGAGCTATATCACCGAAGGTGCTACTTGCCATTACACTTGGTATGTGCCTCAGAACATCCAAGGGCTTTTCAACGTTATCAACAAAAGTGTGGATAAGGCAGCTAAATGCTTGAATCGCAATGTGCAAGGCATTTCTCAATCAGACACGATGTCGGCAGTTGTCTCTCGATTGGACAAAATGTTTGACGAAGGCCTCTATTGGCATGGCAACGAGCCTTGCCATCAAGTAGCTTATCTCTATGATGCTGCAGGTGCTCCTTGGAAGACGCAACAGCGCATCCACCATATCTTGAATACGGAGTACAACGATACCCCTGGTGGCTTGTCTGGCAATGATGATGCTGGTCAGATGTCGGCATGGTATGTGTTCTCAGCTATCGGTTTCTATCCGGTATGCCCAAGTACTCCTTATTATTATATCGGCACACCAAGTTTTGACAAGGTGACCTTCAATTTGGAGAATGGCAAGAAGTTCGAAATCCAGGCACATGGCGTGGGCGACAAGGCTTTCTATATCCAAAAGACGCTCCTGAATGGCAAGCCGATGTCTGGCTATCAACTATCGCATGATGATATCCTCAAAGGAGGAAACTTGGAGCTTTGGATGGGAGAACGCCCAGCAAATGAAAGTAAATGATGAATTAACGGAAATACAAACACTGATATGTTGACTGACTCTTTAGACTATTTTATTTACGGGATGTGCGTCATGTTCTATTCCATGATGGTATGGATGTTCTGGCGCAAGGGCAGGGATACCTTGACCCAATTGATTATGTGGATTATGTTGTTGCAAGACATGGAGTGCTTCAAAGACCTCTTCTTCTTCGCTTATGACGGTCAACTTCACCTAGGTTGGCACTTGATGACGAGCGTTGATATGGTCATCATTCCATTTTATGTCTTTGTACTGATGGAATTGTGCAAGCCGGGATGGTTCTCCTTCAAGAAGTTGGGATTGCATGAGTTGCCTTTCGTGGCATTGCCGATTCTGTTCTTCTGCACGGACAAATCCATTTGGTATGATATGCTGATAGGGTGGGTGGCATCTATGGTACGGCTACGCTCGTGCTTACCTTCTTCTTCATCTCTCAATATCATCGCCAGTTGAAGGAGCGATTCTCTTACCAGGAGAATATCAACCTCAACTGGTTGCGAGGCATCCTTGTCACTTTTTGGGGCATCTTGCTCATCTGGACATTCTGTAGCTACTATGACGATACCATCACCGACAAGGCTTATCTCGTCACCTCACTCGTGATGTGGATGGTTGATTCATATTTCGTCTATCGGCATGAGTCGGTCATCGACGAGTTGAACGATACGGAGAACGAAGAGGAGGAAGAGGCAGACTTGGACTTGCATAGTTGTCAGTTGCCTCCAGAGGTGAGCGAGTCGGTAAGAAAACTCTTCGATGAGGAAAAGGTATTCTTGAATCCTCGTCTGAAGTTGTCGGATGTGGCTCGCAAGGTGGGAACCAACCGAACTTATCTCAGTCGTTTCTTCAACCAAGAGAATGGTTATACATTCTATGATTATGTCAACCAGCTCCGTGTGAAACATGCGGAACGCCTCTTGTCAAACACCAATTTGCCGATTTCTCTGATAGCAGACCAGTCGGGTTTCAACTCCCTATCTACTTTCCGCAGGGTGTTTAATAGTTATTATCAGTGTTCACCTCAGGAATATCGCAATCGAAAGAAATGAACTGATAATGAGTGACTTTTACGAAACGAATACTATATTTATACGTTTTAGGCGAGCCGAATTTACCATTTGGCTCGCCTTTTTTACGCTTTGGAGTATAGGTTTTCGTTTTATTTTGTTCCTTTGCAGCAGCAATTGATTCTATAACTAAAAACGTAAGATTAATATGGAAGAACAAAAGAACCTAGCCGCTTGGGAATGTTTGGACCAGGCTTTGTTTACTTCCTCGCATGTCAAGGCTAAGGACATGGAAAAAGGAAGCACTGATTGGGATAATGTTTATCCTGTATCAAAAGAGGAGACTGATAAGATGGAGGCTCTGGTGGATGAGGCTGTGCGTAAGGCTGATGATCCTACAGACTCTTTCTTCCGTGAGCGTGTGGCTGATTTGCGCGAGATTATCTCATATTCCTATAGTAAACATCGTACATGGAAGTGGTCTTTGATATTCGGTTCGATTATCGCTGCTTGCATCTTCTGGTATTTCAGCAATCAGGATAAGGAGAGTGCTCAGAAATATGCCAAGGATGTGGCTCTTGTGGAAAACTGGAAAAAGACTGATACCACGATTACTTATGATAAACTCAATGCAAGCTCGGAACTCAGTTATCAGCTTTATGAACGTCGCATTCAGTCTGCTAATGCTTATAAGTTGATGAAACTTCATGACTTGAAGAGGAATGCTGAGTCTTATAGGGAGGGCATGATGGCGGCAAAGCATAGTGCTGATACGGCCAAACTGGATAAGAATATAGAAATTTATAAAAAGCGCATGGCAGAATGCGAAGAAAAGATGGGAAAATGTCAGGACGAGTTTGGTGAAGTTGCTGATATGAATTTCGATGAAATCCAGAAAATGGCGCTCAAGGACACTAAGGGATTAGTGGATGATATTAATGATTCTGCTTCCACCAAGACTGGCTGGATGATTTATCTGATTATCCTGATACCTCTCTATATTATTTCTGGCTATCCGCGTGGTTATGTGATTTCTGCTCATCGCCGTCAGCATGGTTTTATGCGTACGCTTCAGAAATTCGGTTTTGCCGTGGCAAGTTTCTTCTTCGGTAGTGGTTTGCTGATGTCACTTCTTCCGGATAGTATCGTAGAATATCATTATACCAGTGGTAGGGTAGAAACAAGGAATGAAGGTAATCCGGCCAATATTGTCATTCTGGGTATCAAGTTTGGTTTGATGATTGCGGGTGTGCTTATTTTTTGTTTCGTCTCTGTTCTGATTATGACTATCGAAACCATTTCGGGGCTCAAGCGTAACTTTAATTGGGCTGCCTTGCTGAATAAAGGAAAGAAAGCACCGGTTGCCGTAGCTGAGGCTCCGATTAATGGAAGTAGTAATTAATGTATGAAGATGAATGGTCTATCTATTAGATAGTTACTAAGAAATTCAATATTGCGAGATTTTAAAGTAAGATAACAAAAAGGCGGTTGGTGTGAACCAATCGCCTTTTTGTTTGTATTGTGTTATTGTTTATTCTCTGTTGCTGCCTCCGAAGATGCGGAGCAGATAAAGGAAGAGGTTGATGAAATCGAGATACAGGGTGAGTGCACCGAGCAATGCCAACTTCTGTGCGCCTTCGCTCATGTCATACTGTGTCTGGAGCATCTGCTTGATTTTCTGAGAGTCCCATGCGGTCAAGCCGATGAAGATGGCAACGCCTACATAACTCAAGATGTAGTCAAAGCCAGGACTCTTCAAGAACATGTTGACCACTGTAGCGATAATCAAACCAATCAATGCCATGAAAAGTATCTTGCCGATAGAGGTCAAGTCCTTCTTGGTGGAGTAGCCATAAAAAGCCATCGCTCCGAATGTGCCGGCGGTGATGAAGAATACCTTGGCAATTACCATTGGCTCATAGATGATGAAGATGGAAGAGAGCATCGCTCCGTTTAGTACTGAGTAAATGATAAACAGCAGTGTCGCCGTACTCAGTGACAATCGGTTGATGGCTCCGCTGATGGCAAATACCAAGATGAACTCGGCGATAATCAAGCCCCACATCAAACCACGGCTTGTCACGATGGTCATCAATAGGGTAGGACTCGTTGCAACTCCGTATGCGGTAACACCAGTGATAACCAATGCAAGTGTCATCCACAAATATACCTTGCGCATCAAGGCGGAGAACACATTGGTCAATCCACGCTCTTTCTCATTGATGGCGAAACCAGAACTCTGCTGGTTTTGTTCATTTATAAAATTGAACATTTCTTTTTCTGTCATAGTCTTATTCTTTATTATAGTTTATAATCTAGTGTATGCTCAGCCTAGCTTTGTGCAAAATGGCACATTGCTATCTGTTTGAAACAAATGCAAAGATAATGCCATTTCTCGAAAGTTGCCTCTTTCTCTCGAATTATTAACATTTATTCTGTTGTTGTGGCATAATTTTAAGTCATGCAGTCTTTGCTATATGTATGTACTCTTGTAAATAATTTTTAAGCATTGTCTGTTTATGCCGGTCATTTAGTTTCTGATGCTCCCTAGTACCACTTTCATTTTTCCCTAGTTAGGTAAAAATTCTTCCCTAGTTAGGCGTGAATTTTTACCTAGTTAGGGAGCGGCGAAAGTGTAGTGCGTCGTTTTTCTGCATCTAGAGGTATTTGTAAAGATCTTGTGAACATTTTTAAAATTGCGCCTGCGTATGTGCACGCTCACGCACACTGGAGCGTGCGCATATATATAATAAGGAGCGGTGTCGATTATCTCTCACGAAAGTGTGAACGCTTGTTAAAATCATAACTTTTTTGAAACTTTTTCCTCGAAATATTTGGTGGAATGGAAAATAGTTAGTAC
>FR893201.1 GCA_000436035.1 Prevotella sp. CAG:732
TTCAGCAGGTATATGGTATGGGATATGGTGGCAAGTTGCCTACCTCCAGTACATCAGGCACCAACTCCAGTTGGGGTCCTAAGGCAGATGACTTCGTATATAAGTACTTCGATGGTCAGGAGCATGCCTTCAAGATGTATCCTAACAATGTCTCCGACTTCTTCCGTACTGGTTTTACGGCACAGAACTCAGCCATCCTCTCTGTCAACTCTGGTAAGACTGGCATGCGCTTCTCTGTCACTGACATGCGCAACAAGGATATTCTGCCCAACACCAATATGAGTCGTGACAACTTCAATCTGCGTGTCAACACCTCAGCCGGTCCTGTAGATTTCGACTTCACTGCCAACTACACCCGTGAGAACGTGAAGAACCGTCCTGCCCTCGGCGAATCCCAGAGCAACGTAGGTAAGAACCTCATGACCCTAGCTGGCACTTACAACCAGGCTTGGCTCAAGAACTATCAGGATGCAGACGGAAACTACCAGAACTGGAATGGTAACGACCCGTACAACAAGAACCCATACTGGGACCTCTACAAGAACAGCAACACCTCCAAGAAGGATGTGTTCCGCTTCACAGGTAAGGCTATCTGGAACATCGACAAGCACTTGAAGTTGCAGGGTACCATCGGTACCGACATCAACAACATGAACTTCGAGGACTTCATCGCCAAGACCACTCCAGGTACACCTGCCGGAAAGCTGACCGACCAAATCTTTAACAATCGCACACTTAACGCAGAGCTGCTCGCTCTCTACAATAACTCATGGGGTGACTTCGATGTCAATGCCACAGCCGGTGGCAACATCTTCAAGGTGAACAACAAGACCACGACCAATATCGGTCTCAACCAGCAGATGGATGGCATTCAGAACATCATGAACTATCAGGAGCAAAACACTCGCGAGAGCATGTACAAGAAGCAGATCAGTTCGCTCTATGCCAGTGCCAGTGTAGGATACAAGCACACTTACTACTTGGAGGGAACCATCCGTGGTGATAAGTCATCTACGCTCCCTACCCACAACAATACCTATGTCTATCCATCTGTATCGGGTAGCTTGGTCTTCTCTGAGTTCATCAAGAACAAGAAGATAATCAACTATGGTAAGGTACGTGCTTCCTGGGCTAAGGTAGGTAGCGACACCGACCCATATCAGTTGGCACTCACCTATACCACAGGTAAGTACAGCTATGCTGGATATACCATCGGAATGATCAGCAACTCCACCCAGCCAAACAAGGACTTGAAGCCTACGATGACTGGTTCCTATGAGTTGGGTTTGGAGATGAAGTTCTTCAACAACCGCTTGAGCTTGGATGCCACCTATTACAACCAGAACTCCAAGAACCAAATCTTGGGCTTGGCATCTACCACCACATCTGGTTACTCTTATCGCTTGATCAATGCAGGAGAGATACAGAACAATGGTGTCGAGATTGCCCTCAATGGTCGTGCGCTCCAAATCAAGGACTTCGCATGGGACTTGGGTGTCAACTTCTCTAAGAACACCAACAAGGTGAAGTCGCTCGTGGATGGCATGGACTACTTCGAGTTGGCGAAGGCTATTTGGTGTGGCGTATCAGTAGGAGCCGAGGTAGGAGAGAACTATGGTGCTATCCGTGGCAAGGACTTCAAGCGTACACCCGATGGACAGGTCATCATCAATGCTACCAGCGGTTTGCCAGAGGTTGACCAAACAGTGAAGACCATCGGCAACTCATCATGGGATTGGACCGGTGGATTCTACACCACCTTCTCTTACAAGAACTTCCGTCTCTCCGCTTCCTTCGATGTGAAGGTAGGTGCCGACATCTACTCCATGTCTATGAACTCCGCTTACAAGACGGGTAAGGCGAAGCAGACATTGGCAGGTCGTGACGAATGGTATGCTTCCGAGGAGGCTCGTGAGGCAGCCGGTATGACGGATGCAGAGTGGCGTGCGGCAGGCAATGCCAAGGGCTTCGTGGCTCCAGGTGTCATCGACAATGGCGACGGAACTTATCGTCCTAACGACATCGCCGTCAACCCAGAGACCTACTGGAAGGCGATTGCCAACAATGTGCAGAGTGCCTTCGTATATGACAACTCTTACGTGAAGTGTCGTGAGATTACCTTCGGCTATACCTTCCCAGAGAGCATGTTGGGCAAGTGGGTGAAGGGATTGAACGTTTCCTTCGTGGCTCGTAACCCATTCATCGTTTGGAAGAACATTCCTAACATCGACCCAGACTCAAGCTACAATACCTCTGGACTCGGATTGGAATATGGTTCGCTGCCATCTCGCAAGAGCTATGGTATCAATGTGAATGTGAAGTTCTAATGCCCTCGTGGAGCATGGGAATGAATAGTTCTAATAGATCAAAAATGACAAGAAAAATGAATAAGATAATCAAGAAATATATTGGCAAAAGCAGTCTTGCCATGGCTATGCTGTTGATGGCAGGCGGTGTGACGACTTCTTGTTCTGACGAGATGATGGAGCGCACCAACACCGATAAGACCAAGGTGAACCAGCTGGACCCTAACGCACAGTTGACCACCTCTTTGTTGCAGACTTATGGCGACTTTAGTTTGATGGATACCTATCGCAACTACATCACTGGTTTCAACCAGCATTTCGCAGGTGGTTGGAATGTCACCAATTATGCAGGCGCAGTACATCATGAGGATGACATGGTCCGTCGTATCTGGGACCGTTATTATGAGGTTTCCATCAAGAATCTCGTGGATGCCATCTACCATTCCGAGGACAAGGCGAACCTGAATGCCGCCCTCCGCATCCATCGTGTCTATCTGCTCTCAGTGTTGGCAGATACCTATGGCGATGTTCCTGCTTCTGAGGCAGGCTTGGGCTTCATCTCAGGCATTTCCAATCCGAAGTATGATACCGTGGAGGACTTATATTCTTGGTTCTTCACCGAGTTGGATGCTTGCGAACAGCAGTTGGGCACAGGCACCGACTTGATTTCCGGTGACGTCACCAGTTTGGGTGGCGATGTAGCGAAGTGGAAAAAGTATGCCAACTCGCTGCGTATGCGCTATGCGATGCGTATCTCCGACGTGAATCCAAGCAAGGCCCAGGAGGAGTTTGAGAAGGCGATGAACAATGGCTGTATCTCATCAGCTGCCGATGATGCTTACATCAAGTATGCTGATTCTCCTTATACCTATTATGATGGTGCCAACGACTACGATTTCCGTACCAATGCCTTGGGCGAGATTCTCTATGGTCAGGATCCCTCGTCACCAACCTTCGTCAGCTCCACCTTGTTCTATCAGTTGAAGAACACGGGCGACCCTCGTCTCTACCGCATCTGCCGTCACTACTACAATATCAAGCGTAGTCAGGTGAAGCCAGACAAGGAGCAGAACATCGACCTCACCGATGAGGTGCTGGCTTACTTCCAGCGCAACAATGTTGGCGAGGAGCCATGTAATGTCGGTTCGCCTTGGTATGAGAACTGGATGAATGTGGCAGCC
>FR893202.1 GCA_000436035.1 Prevotella sp. CAG:732
AGCCTCGATTACGTAAGTAGTCGGGGCTTTTTTGTTTTTGTAGTTTGTAACTATCCACGACTTTTCGTGTTATTAAGTCTCAGTTGATACGTTCTTGAGGGACATCTATAATAAGTTTCGCAAATTTGCGTTATACTGTTATGTTTCACTTTTTAAAGTACTATACTACGACCATCTGTCGATGGTTCTTACGCTGTCGATATAGCAGGGGATTCGGCATTCAGTCGCCTTCTGCTTATTCCTTTGTGCGCTATGTCATCAATGAACATTATCCTTATTATGCTTACGCTGCACTTGAGGAGGAGATGTCTGAGCGCAGTCGTAGCTTCAGAAAGATGGGCAGACTGGTATTCCGTCTTGCCAATCATTGGCAACCTCAATATGTGGTGATGGGTGACTATGACTTTGCTCCTTATGCTTACGCTGGTTGCAACAGCACGTTGGTAAGGATGATAGACGACTATTATTTTGATGAAGAGGAAGGACAGCGTCTTCTTGTAGTGTTGGATCAAGATTGGTTGGAGGATGCAAGCATCAGAAATGAACTCTTGGAGAATAGCTCTGACCAGATGTTGTTGCTTATCTTGGACATTCATGCCAGCCAACATGCGCTACATTTATGGAACGAAATCATTTCTGATACTCGTTGCGGAGTAACCTATGATTTGTACTCCTGTGGCATTGTGTTCTTCGATAAAAGCAAACATAAACAAGATTTTAAGATTAATTTTTAATTCTGTATTAAAAATAACTATCAAAAGGCTTGGAAATACAAATAAAAGTATTACTTTTGCACGCAAATTTATAAACCGTTAAATAATTAGCTATGTATTGGACACTAGAATTAGCTTCTAAGCTGGAAGATGCACCATGGCCTGCTACAAAAGAAGAGTTGATAGACTATGCAACTCGATCTGGTGCGCCTCTGGAAGTTCTGGAGAATTTGCAGGAGATAGAAGATGAAGGTGATGTCTATGAAAGTATTGAGGACATCTGGCCTGATTATCCTTCAAAGGATGACTTCTTGTGGAATGACGACGAATACTAAGTCGATGATAGGGCTGCTCCTCGGGGCAGCCTTTTTCATTCTCAGTCTTTGATGGATGATATAAGGACGCTTCCTACAATAATATGGTGTTTTTCTCGTTATTAGTTTGTGTTTAAAAGAATAGAAATAGCAATTATATGGATGATATTGGGTGTAACCACTTGTTACGCTCAGTACGATCCTTCTTTTAGCCATTACTTTGATATGGAACCTTCTTTCAACCCTGGTTCCGTGGGAAAACAAGCCAAACTGAATGTGGATGTGGTCTATGCGCTCGACATGGCGGGATTTGAGCATAATCCTCGTACCATGTATGCCGCAGCAGATATGCCTTTCTATGCCATCAAGAATTACCATGGAGTGGGCATCCAGTTTATGAACGACCAAATCGGTTTGTTTACGCATCAAAAACTTGCTTTACAATATGCTTTCAAGAAACGCTTGTTTAAGGGTATGTTGAGCGCCGGTCTGCAAGTCGGGTTTCTCAGTGAGAGTTTTGATGGAAGCAAGGTGGATTTGGGTGAGTCCAACGACCCGGCTTTCTCTACTTCCAAGGTGGATGGCAGTGGCTTAGACTTGGGCTTTGGATTGTATTATTCGCATGGACCGTGGTATGTGGGGCTCTCTGGCTTGCATCTCAATACACCGAAAATAGACTTGGGAGAGACGAATGAGATGCAGATAGATGCAACGTATTATTTGACTGGTGGATACAATATTAAGTTGAGAAATCCGTTTTTATCTATAAAACCTTCCACCTTGGTGAGATATGATGGAACGACTTGGCGTGGAGACGTGACTTGCCGCCTTGTCTATACCCACGAGAAGAAGATGATGTATGGTGGTGTGGCATATAGTCCGACCAACTCCGTGACGTTTCTTTTAGGAGGCGTGTTTCATGGAGTCGTCTTGGGATATAGTTATGAGATGTACACCTCCGCCATCAGTCCCGGCAATGGAAGTCATGAGTTGTTTGTAGGTTATCAGACCGACATCAACTTGGTGAAGAAAGGAAGAAACAAACATAAAAGTGTAAGAATACTATAGTATATCAATATGAAAATGAAGAAATGTATCATGTTGCTTTGCTCAGCCTTTGCGCTGATGGCGCTGACCGGATGCTTTGGAGCTAAATCTTCTTCCATGGCAGGTCGTGGCGGCGAAGTCGTAGGCGTCAATGGCAAAGGTTTTACAGAGCCTTCTCCATACGGCATGGTGAAGGTGAATCGTGGCTTCTTAAAGATGGGCTTGGAGACACAAGACTCTTTGTGGGGTGAGAAGACACCGGTCAAGGAGATTTCCGTAGATGGTTTCTGGATGGATGATACAGAAATCACCAACTCTGAATATAAGCAATTCGTGACTTACGTGAGAGACTCTATCTTGCGTACTCGCCTTGCCGACCCTTCCTACGGCGGCGATGAGACCTATATGATTACTGAAGACAAGAATGGCGACCCTGTTCCACCTCGTGTCAACTGGAAGAAGAATCTTCCTAAGAAGCCTAATGAGGACGAGCAGCGTGCCATCGAGAGCCTTTATACCAAAAATCCTGTTACAGGAGAAAAGTTGATCGACTGGCGTCAGCTCAACTATAAGTATGAGATTTATGATTATACAGCTGCCGCTCTTCGTCGCAATCGCTTGAATCCATCGGAGCGCAATCTCAACACCGATGTGGTCGTTGACCCAGACGAGGTGGTAATGATTTCCAAAGATACCGCTTATGTGGATGATGAGGGAAATATTGTGAGAGAGACCATCAACCGCAGACTATCTGGTCCTTGGGATTTCTTGAATACCTATATCGTAAATGTATATCCCGATACCACTTGTTGGGTGAATGACTTCAAAAATTCCGACAATGAGACTTATCTGAGAAGTTATTTCAGTAATCCTGCTTACAATGATTATCCTGTGGTGGGCGTCACTTGGGAACAAGCGAATGCCTTCTGTGCATGGCGTACCGACTATCTCTTGAAGGGACTCGGTCCTGAGGCACGTTTCGTACAGCGCTATCGCTTGCCGACCGAGGCTGAATGGGAGTATGCTGCACGTGGCAAGGAGCAGAATGAATTCCCTTGGGAGAACAAGGATGTGAAGAATGGCGATGGCTGTTTCTACGCCAACTTCAAGCCAGACCGTGGAAACTATACCAAGGATGGCAACTTGATTACAAGTCGAGTGGGCATCTATTCGCCTAATTCAAATGGTCTCTATGACATGGCAGGAAATGTGGCGGAATGGACGAGCACTGTATATACGGAGGCAGGTGTGGATGCCATGAACGACTTAAACCCTACACTCGTATATAATGCGGCGAAGGAAGACCCTTATCGACTGAAGAAGAAAAGTGTGAGAGGTGGTTCTTGGAAAGACCCAGAGTCTTTCATCCGTTCTGCTTGGCGTTCTTGGGAATACCAGAACCAGCCAAGATCATATATAGGGTTTAGATGCGTGCGTAGTCTTGCTACTACCTCTAGCGTAAAGCAGAAACCTGCCAAGACACCAAAAAGAAAGTAGTCGTCAGCGACTAGACTAAAAGAAGATAATTATAGGAGATTATATCAATGGGCGAATATAGTAAGTTTAATATCGTTTATCGCTTGCAGAAATGGATGGACAGTGTGCCAGGACAGACATTTCTGAATTATGCATATAGTTGGGGTGCGTCTGTCGTTATCCTCGGTACCTTGTTTAAGTTGACCCACTTGCCAGGAGCCAATCTCATGTTGTTTGCTGGTATGGGAACTGAGGTGTTTGTGTTCTTCCTCTCCGCTTTCGACCGTCCATTCGACAAGACTGCAGATGGTCGCGACATCCCTACTCATATCACCGAGGAATACTTGGAGACAGGAAAGATTTCCTATCAAGAGAATGGGGAAGGCGCAGTGGCTCAGCAGCCAGTTGTAAATAGTATAACTACAGAATCTTCCGTTTCGGGTGCTGCCGTAGGTGGTGTTTCGGGCGGTACGGTAGTGGTAGGACAGCCAATAGGTGATGCTCACGTAGAACAGCCAATCGGTGGAGTATCTCAGCAGTCTGTTGCTGCTTCTACTGCATGGGTAGGCGGTCAGCAGAATGTGACCCCGGAGATGGCAGAAGCCCAGAGCAATTATGTGGATGAATTGAAGAAGTTGGTTGAGACCTTGGAGAAGGTGAACGAGCAGAGCACTCGATTGACTCGTGACAGCGAGGAGATGGAGAACTTGAACCGCACGCTCACTGGCATCAGCAAGGTATATGAAATGCAGTTGAAGGGTGCAAGTCAGCAGATTGGCACCATCGACCAAATCAATGAGCAGAGTCGCAAGATGGCTCAGCAGATAGAGCAACTCAACAAGATTTACACTCGTATGATAGAGGCGATGACCGTGAATATGCGTGCAGCAGCCCCAACCGTCAATCCTCAGGCATAAGAGGAGTAACTGAAAGAATAAAATAGAAATCAATGGCAATCAAGAAAAGACCCGTTTCACCACGCCAAAAGATGATCAACTTGATGTATGTCGTCTTGATGGCAATGTTGGCTTTGAACATCTCCACCGAGGTGCTCAATGGATTCTCTATTGTGGAAGAGAGCCTCAATCGTACCACCGCCAACTCTTCTGCAGAGAATGCAGCCATCTATGGTGACTTCTCTGATCAGATGAAGCAGAACCCTGCCAAGGTGAAGGAATGGTTTGATAAGGCAACGATGGTGAAGAATATGAGCGACTCGCTCTACAACTTCGCACAGCAGTTGAAGGAAGCTATCGTGAAAGAGGCGGATGGTAGCAAGGGAGACGTGAAGAACGTCGAGAACAAAGATAACCTCGAAGCCGCCGGTATCGTGATGCTTGCCCCAGGTACGGGAAAGGGAGCCAAGCTCTACCAAGCCATCAATAGTTATCGTGAGCGAATCTTGACTATGGTGACCGACGAGCATCAGAAGAAGATTATCCAAAGCAACCTCTCTACTGTTGTGCCAAAGGGTGTGCAGACCCTGGGCAAGAACTGGCAGGAGTATATGTTTGAGAATATGCCAGTGGCGGCAGCCATCACGCTTCTGTCGAAGTTGCAGAGCGATGTGCGTTATGCAGAGGGTGAGGTGCTACATACATTGGTATCCAATATTGACATGAAGGACATCCGTGTCAACAAGCTCGATGCCTTCGTCATCCCAGAGAAGACAACTCTCTATCCAGGCGAGCGATTCAATGCCAATATCGTGATGGCAGCAGTGGATACCACGCAGCAGCCAGAAATCTACGTCAATGGTATGAGAGTGAACTCGCCTCACGGACAGTATTCCTTTACTGCCGGAGGAGTGGGCGACCATCAGTTTGGCGGTTACATCTTGATGCATAATGCCAAGGGAGATGTGATGCGTCGCAACTTCATACAGAAATATACCGTTATCCCTGCACCAAATACGGCGACAGTGGCAGCCGACATGATGAACGTGCTCTATGCAGGTTATCGGAATCCTGTCAGCATCAGTGTGCCTGGTGTGCCAGCCAATGCCGTTTCTGCATCCATGACAGGTGGCTCGTTTATCTCGAAGGGCAATGGACACTTTGTGGCAGTACCTTCAGCCGTGGGCAAGGATGTGACCATCCACGTGACGGCACGAGATAAGGGACAGACTCGCACGATGCCACCTTTCACCTTCCACGTGAGAAAGTTGCCAGACCCAACGGCTTATCTCGCCCTCGGTACCAATCGTTATCGTGGTGGAGCCTTGCCTAAGGCATCTCTGATGAGTGCTACTGGCATTCATGCAGCGATAGACGATGGATTGCTCGACATTCCTTTCAGGGTGTTGAGTTTCGAGACAGTCTTCTTCGACAATATGGGCAATGCCGTTCCGCTGGCTTCGGCAGGAGCCAACTTCTCAGAGCGTCAGCGTGAGGAGTTCCGCAGATTGTCGAGAAATCGTCGCTTCTATATCTCTCATATCAAGGCGGTAGGTCCAGATGGTATCACCCGCAACCTCCAGGCTGCGATGGAGGTCATCGTGAGATAGGATGATGCCGACGATAGCAAACGTAGAGGATATTTATATCAGATAATCATATAGATAAAGAAATGATGAAAAAGATCATATTACTTTTGATGCTCGTAGGGCTTGTTCAAGGAGCTTTTGCTCAGCCAGAGGCTCGTCGCCGGGCACAGCAGAAGGCTCAGAATAAGTCGAATGCCAACGACATGACGACTCGTGCCCAAATCATGTTCCCAACAGCGGCTTCCATGGATGAGGATGTCGTGTGGAGACGTGACATCTATCGTGAGCTAGACCTCAACGAGGATGCCAATGCCCCATTGTATTATCCAGTGGAACCATTGGGTAGCCAAGTCAACTTGTTTACCTATATCTTCAAGTTGATGATGCAAGGACGTATCAAAGCCTATCAATACAAGTTGGATGGCAACGAGAGTTTCAATGCCGATGATGTCGTAATGCCTAAGACTTTCCTCGACAACTATCACATTTATTATGAGAAGGATGCCCAGGGTAGAACTCACCTCGACACTAGTGACATCCCTTCTAAGGAGGTGAAGTCATACTACATCAAGGAGACTACCTATTACGACCAGCATACGGCTACATTCCATACCAAGGTGTTGGCACTATGCCCTATCATGACGAGAGATGATGACTTCGGAGATGGTGGCAACAAGTATCCGCTTTTCTGGGTGAAGTATGATGACTTGGCTCCATTCCTCTCCAAGCAGCAGATTATGATGAGCAATCTCAACAATGCAGCAACGATGAGTATTGATGATTACTTCTTGAGAAACCAATACAAGGGAAAGATATACAAGACCAACAATATGTTGGGCAAGACATTGGCGCAATATTGTTCTTCCGACTCAGCCATGAGTAAGGAGCAGAAGAAGATTGAGGCAGAGTTGGCTGCTTTTGAGAAGAACCTTTGGGGCGATCAAGCCAAGAAGGATTCTTTGGATAGCATCGCCAAGTTGGATAAGAAGAATGTGAAGGGTGTGAAGAAAAATCGCCGCAGTTCATCCGGCAAGTCTTCAGGCTCCACTGTAAAGAACCGCCGTCAGCGCAGTTCTAGCCCTTCTACTAGTGCCGCTAGAGTTTCTGTACGTCGTGAACGTCACTAAACTGTTGGGCTTTTGTGGAGATTGTTTATAAGTTTCGTAAAGATGAGTCTATTAATATAATACGATATGAAGAAGTTATTTGTGATTCTATTAGGTGTCTTCGCTTTGGGGGCTGCTACCCCTGCGCAAGCGCAAGTGAAGTTTGGTGTCAAAGGTGGCTTGAATGTTACCAACATGACATTCACGAAAGACATTTTTGATGCCTCCAACAAGACAGGTTTCTTTATTGGTCCTATGGTGAAGGTTTCTTTGCCTTTGGGATTTAGTGTGGATGCAGCAGCTCTTTATGACCAAAAGAGTGCTGATGTAAAGTATGAGTACACGGAAGCTATGTACGTGGACAAAACAACTGATGGAAGTTTACAATCACCTTCTGTAGACGTGGTATATCAAAAGTCATCAGGTGTTGCAAAAGTAAAGCAGCAGTCTATTAATGTTCCTGTAAACTTGCGTTATGCGGTAGGCTTGGGAAGTATGGCTAACATGTTCTTTTTTGCAGGTCCACAGTGGGGCTTCAATATCGGTCATAAGAATTATGGAACAGAAAGTTATGGTGGTAATGAAAATCGCAACTTTTTAAGTTTCAAAGACTCCAATTTCAGCATCAACGTAGGCTTGGGTGCCACTTTGTTGAAGCATCTCCAGGTGTCTGCCAATTACAATATCGCTTGTGGAAAGACAGCTGACATTACATACGGAAAGGCTTTGCAGTACTTAGCCAAGGCGAGAAGTCGTAGCAATTGTTGGCAAATCGCTTTGGGGTATTGGTTCTAATGGATTGAGATGCTCTGAATAGATGTAATGGACTGAGTTCTCGACTTTGCATATTAAAATATATAAAAGCAGGTATCCAATATTGGGTATCTGCTTTTTTATTGCTATCTTTGCAAATGATATGAAATATGTAGACGTGATATTGCCCCTGCCATTGCCAGGCTTGTTTACTTATTCTGTCCCAAAAGGGATGGAAGGGAAGGTCGTGTTCGGAAAGCGATTGCTCGTTCCGCTCGGCAAGAGCAAGAAGTATATTGCCATGGCAGTGAAGACGCATAATGTGAAGCCTGCCTTTGGTGTGAAGCCGATAGAACAGGTACTCGATGAGGAGCCAACGCTTCTGCCTCAGCAATATCGCCTCTGGTCTTGGATTGGCGAGTACTATATGTCGCCCTTGGGTGATGTCTATAATGCCGCCTTCCCTGCTGGCTTGAAATCCACGGAAAAGTTTAAGCCGAAGATGGAACTCTATGTGGAGCTTGCGAGTGCCTATCGCAATCCCCAAGCCCTTCGAGTGGCTATCAGCATGATGGCGAGAGCGGTGAAGCAATCTAAGACATTTATGGCGTTCCTCCAGTTGTCTCATTGGGACAGATTGTTGGAGGATGAACTGGATGAGAACAAAAAAAATAAAGTGACGAAGGAGGAACTGATGAATGAGAGCCATTCCACTTCCGCCATCGTCAAGACACTTATTGACAAGGGATATCTTTTCACCTACGAACTAGAGGTTGGGCGACTCAATACATCTGGAGAGGCGCATTTCGACCAAATCAAGCCACTCTCCATGTCCCAGCAGGATGCCTATAACCAGATTCTCATGCAGATGATGAAGAAGAATGTGGTACTCTTGCATGGCGTTACCTCCAGTGGCAAGACCGAGGTGTATATCCATCTCATCAAACAGGCACTCGATGAGCACAAGCAGGTGCTCTATCTCTTGCCGGAAATTGCCCTCACCGTCCAGATCATGGAGCGATTGCACCGTGTCTTTGGCGACCGACTGGGCATCTACCACTCGAAGTATAGTGATGCGGAGCGAGTCGAGATATGGCAGAAGCAGATGTCGGGGCATCCCTACGATGTCATTCTTGGTGCAAGAAGTGCCGTCTTCTTGCCATTCCAAAACTTGGGACTCGTTATCATCGACGAGGAGCACGAGACTTCTTTCAAGCAGCAAGACCCAGCGCCTCGCTATCATGCCCGCAGTGCCGCCATCATGTTGGCAAGCATGTATGGAGCCAAAACGCTGTTAGGTACTGCCACGCCTTCGTTGGAGAGCTACTACAATGCCCAGCAAGGCAAGTATGGTCTTGTCGAGATGAAAACTCGTTACCAAGGCATCCAACTGCCCGAAATCCAGGTGGTGGATGTCAAGGACTTGAAGCATCGCAAGATGATGAAGGGTGCCTATTCTCCTCAACTCTTGGCTGCCGTGAGGGAAGCCTTGGAGAATGGCGAGCAAGCCATCCTCTTCCAAAACCGCCGTGGCTTTGCGCCGATGATAGAGTGCAAGGTGTGCGGCTGGGTGCCGAAATGCAAGAACTGCGATGTATCTTTGACGCTCCATAAGAATATCAATCTCCTCACTTGTCACTATTGCGGCTATACCTATCCCGTGCCAACGGAGTGTCCAAACTGTGGAAGCACGGAACTGATGGGGCGTGGCGTGGGAACGGAGAAGGTGGAAGACCAACTCTCGGAGATATTCCCGGAGGCTCGCATCGCCCGAATGGACTTGGATACGACCCGTACTCGCAATGCCTATGAGCGACTCATCACCGACTTCTCTACAGGCAAGACCAATCTCTTGATAGGTACGCAGATGATCAGCAAGGGTTTGGACTTTGATAAGGTGAGAGTGGTGGGCATTCTGAATGCCGACTCCATGCTCAACTATCCCGACTTCCGTGCCTATGAGCATGCCTTTGTGATGATGTCGCAGGTGAGTGGACGAGCGGGAAGAAAGGGAAAGCGAGGACTGGTGATATTGCAAACGAAGTCGCCCGAACTACCGGTCATCTCACAGGTGGTTCACAATGATTACGCAGGCTTCTACAAAGACCTCTTGGAGGAGCGCCGTGCCTTCCGTTATCCGCCGTTCTATCATCTTATCAATGTCTTCCTCAAGCATAAGTATGACAAGGTGTGTCAGCAGGCTAGCATGGAAATGGGGCAGATGCTTAGGGGATGGTTTGGTGAAAGAGTTCTGGGACCTGACAAGCCTGCTGTGGCTCGTGTGAAGACGATGAATATTCGTAAGATTGTCATCAAGTTGGAGAACACGATCGACTATCGGAAGGTGAGAGAGTACTTGACTTACGCCCAGGAACGAATGCTTAAGGATCCGAGGTATGGAGCTTTGCAGATTTACTTCGATGTCGATCCGATGTAAAATAAAAAAGGCTATCCCAATCTAGCGAGAGGGATAGCCTGTTCTTAATGTAGTAAATGTAGTTATGTTATCTTGAAGTCTTTCTCCGAAGAGAAAACTGTCATTTCTGTAATTGTCATAGCTTAGAAGTTGATGTCAAGACCTACAGCGAAGACATTGTTGTTGCGAGTGTAGTCAGAGCTATAGTTGATGCTCTTCTCGGCTGTGAGCTGAACTTTCTCGCTTGTCTTCTTATGCTGATAGAATGTGTGGAAGTAAGCCACGTTGAGATCCATCTTCTTGTTGATGTGATAAACACCACCGATGGCAACAGAGTTGGAACTTACAACGAATGACTTGTCATCCATATACTCGTCAGACAAACCATAGTTGGTGTTCTGCCAACCTGTACTCAGAGTGATCTTCTTGTTGACGTCTACCTCTACACCGGCATTATACTCCAGGGTACCACGCTTCAACTCCTTGTTGCGGTTGTTGTAAGATGTGGCATTCTTGTCGTCGAACCAGTGGAAACCTACGTTTACTTTTACTGCATCTACAGGGCTGTAGCCTACTCCCAAAGCCAAGCAAGCAGGAATGTCGCCAGCAATCTTCTTGCCGTCCTCATATTCACCGATGGCTCCGTCTATCTTTGAGTCAAACTGAGTCTTCAAAGCGACCATGGCTCCTTGAATTTTTGGGTTGCTCAGAATAGCGTCTGCAGCAGCCTCTGGCACACCATTAGCGATGTAGGCATTGCGCAGATTGTCGGGCAGGTTGCCGATACTTGGTATCTGATTTACCGACTTGTTCTTCAGACGTATACGGGTCTTGAACTCATACTTGGCAGAGAAGTTCCAACGGCCGGTCTTGTAATCTACGCCGATGATAGGAGTGAAGCCTACGCCACTCTGGTCGCAGCTCAACTCGATATTGGCAGAGCTTTCCTTAGCTGGGTTGAGTACCTTATAAAGAGGCATTTGTCCTACCTGAATGTTCTCTACATAACCATAGTAATTGGTCAGGGCATAAACACCACGAACACCCAAGAATGCACTGAAGTTGTCGCTGAACTTGTAAGCAGCACCTGCAGAGAGACCGTAGTAATACTGGCGTCCGTGCATATAGCTGTTGTAGCTGTACTTGCCTTCAGTTCCGAAGCACTGGTTGCTTGAGAATATGCCTGGTACATTGTAAGCACCTGCTACCTGGTCGACAGCACCTGCCAACTGGCAAGCTGCAATGGCAGTCTCGGCAACAATCTTCTCGAAAGAACCCAGTCCGTCGTCGAAAGTACACTTACCGCCACCACCGGTGAGGGCGAAGTTTGCCTGGAAAGACCATTTGCCCTTGTTGTAGGCATACTGGAAAGAAGGGATAACAGGAGCAAAAGCCGTACCCTTGAAATCGCGAGGAGTGATGGGATTGTTTACATTGTTGGTAAACAAAGCATAGTCATTGTTGATAGTACGTGTCTGGAATGCCAACTGCCAGTTGATGGCGAGATGGTGTCCTTCACCCATGAATACAACTCCGGCCGGATTGTAATAAACTCCGTCGATACCGATTGAAGCCTCACGGCTCATCATTCTGTTGAATGCTACGTGCTGGTTTGTGTTTGTGAGCAAACCACCTGCCAATGTAGGTGTTGCACAGGCCATCGCAATGGCAACACAAACTAATTTTAGTTTCTTCATTTTAATAATTTTAAATAAAAACGTCCGCAAAGGTAAGAAGAATGTTCTATTTCTCCACGAGGTTGTGTCTTTATTTAAAATGTTTTAACGCAAAAAGGTCGATAACTTGCACAGACTTTCGCTTTTGTGCAAATTATCAGGTATTCAAGTGAGGGTAAGAGATGCGAGTATGGTAGATGGACTTCAAGCGCTCGATGAGCACGCTCTTGGCGAGGGCGATGTCACGGAAGGTGATAGGACACTCCTTGAAGAAGCCGTCAGCCACCTGGCCATCGATGAGTTTGTTGACCAAGCCCGTGATGCTCTCCTCGGTATATTCCTTGAGTGAGCGAGAGGCTGCCTCCACCGTGTCTGCCATCATCAAGATGGCTTGCTCACGGGTGAATGGGTTAGGACCCGGATATTGGAACAATTCCTTATCTACCTGCTCGTCTGGGTGCGCATTACAATAATTAATATAGAAGAACTTCGTGATTCCCATGCCATGATGCGTGGAAATGAAGTCCTTGATGATGCCTGGGATGTTGGCTTTCTCGGCGAGTTTCAGTCCTTCCGTCACATGGCTGATGATGATTTGGGCACTCTCCAGGTCGGTGAGCTGGTCGTGTGGGTTGACGCCAGCTTGGTTCTCCGTGAAGAAGACTGGGTTCATCATCTTGCCGATGTCGTGATACAAGGCTCCTGTACGTACCAAGAGACTGTTGGCATGGATGCGGTTGGCTATCTCTGCCGCCAAGTTGCCCACCGTGATGGAGTGTTGGAAGGTGCCTGGGGCTATCTCACTCAGGTTGCGAAGCAAACCCTTGTTGGTGTTCGACAACTCAAAGAGGGTGACGTTGGAGATGAATCCGAAGAGTTTCTCGATGAGGTACATCAGTGGATAGGAGAGCAAGAGGAAGATGCCATTGATGGTGAAATAGGTGTACATGTTAGGGTCGATGTTGAATACCTCTGTATCTTGCATCAACTGCAATGCGAGATAGACCATGCCACTCGCTACACCTACCAAGAGGGCGGTGATGAATATCTGTGAACGCTTGCTCAGTTCACGCAATGAATAGATCGCCACCAAGCCCGAAGCCAACTGTACGATGATGAACTCGTATTGGTACTTGACGGCTGCCGCACAGATGAGAATCATCGTGACGTGGGTGATGAAAGCCGTGCGGGAGTCCATGAACACCCTGACGAAGATAGGTGCCATGGCGAATGGGATGATATACACCGAGAAGAAGTTGTGCTTCATCATCAGTGACACCAGGATAGGGAAGAGAGTGATCATCGCATAGAGCATCGTGATGCTACGAGGCTTCTCGAAGTAGTCCTTGCGGAAGAGGGAGAGATAGGAGGTGAACATCATCACGAGGATGAACACGAAGAGTACCTGACCGATGATGGTGGTGGTAATTTCCTCTTCCGTCGAGGTGCGTCGCTTCATCTCCTTGTCGAAGGAAGTGAGCACACGATAGGTATAGTCGTTGATGATTTCGCCTCGGTCGATAATTTTCTGTCCGCTCATCACCATGCCGCTGGCGAGAGGTATGCTGCTCAGCAGGTCGCTCTTCTCGGTCTCGCTCTTCTCCTTGTCGTAGATCACGTTGGCCTCTACATAGTTGTTGAGGTTGCAGCGAGAGAGGATGGTGCGCTGGGCAGCCAACTTCTCGTTGGAGAAGATATGCTCGTAGGCGGCGATGGTGGAGTAGAAGGCTGTGATGGGCACGCTCTTCACGTTCTTGCCCGATATGATGCGTATCGTGCTGGTCGAGTCCTTGAAGATTCGGTTGTACTCCGTGGTATTGATGATGCCCATCTGATAGACCGTGTGCAACTCGTGGGCGATGATGCTCAGATAGTCGGGTGAGAGACCGGGGATGCCGCTCTTGAAGTCGGTCAAGAAGCGTCTCACCTGCACGTTCTCTACGGTGGGGTTGACGCCATAATAAGGCTGGAACTGGTTCATCAGGGAGTCTTGCTCATGCTTGATGGCCTCGTCGGTCTTGTAGATAGGGAAGTCGAACTTGGCGATGACGGAGCCATACATCCATGGCTTGCCCACGTCGTAGCGGTATTGTCTGCCCTCGTTGCGAGGCAGGAACCAAACGATGATGGCGACGGTGACGCAAATCAATATCGTCTTAGTCAAAAAGTTGCGCCAATAATTCTCCTCAGGATTATTAAATATGCTCATTTTCCTAATATTTTCATTTAACTTTGCGAAAATACGAAAAAAAACTATTATAATCGCAAAAAAAGATGTAAATTTGCAGAAAATTTTAAAAATAGCTATAAATAAGACATGGCAGATAGAAAAGTAAGGGTGCGTTTTGCACCTAGCCCAACTGGTGCTTTGCACATTGGCGGTGTACGTACCGCCCTTTATAATTATTTGTTTGCTCGCCAGCATGGAGGTGAGCTCGTGTTCCGTATTGAGGATACAGACTCTCATCGTTTTGTACCAGGTGCCGAGGAGTACATCTTGGAATCTTTCAAGTGGCTTGGCATCAAGTTTGACGAGGGTGTGAGCTTCGGCGGCGAGCATGGTCCTTATCGTCAGAGCGAGCGTCGTGACATCTATAAGAAATATGTACAGCAGTTGCTCGACAATGGCAAGGCTTATATCGCATTCGATACTCCAGAGGAACTGGAGGCTAAGCGTGCCGAAATCCAGAACTTCCAATATGATGCGCACACTCGTATGCAGATGCGCAACTCGCTGACTCTCTCCAAGGAGGAAGTGGAGCAGTTGATTGCCGATGGCAAGCAATATACCGTACGCTTCAAGATTGAGCCAGGACAGGAGATTCATGTCAACGATATGATTCGTGGCGATGTGAAGGTGATGAGCGACATCCTCGACGACAAGGTGCTCTACAAGAGTGCTGACGAGTTGCCGACCTATCACTTGGCAAACATCGTCGATGACCACTTGATGGAGATTTCTCACGTCATCCGTGGTGAGGAGTGGTTGCCTAGTGCTCCACTTCACGTACTTCTTTATAAGGCTTTCGGATGGGAGGACACTATGCCTCGCTTCGCACACCTTCCATTGCTCTTGAAGCCAGAGGGCAAGGGTAAGCTCTCTAAGCGTGATGGCGACCGCCTCGGCTTCCCAGTGTTCCCACTGGAGTGGCACGACCCTAAGACAGGCGAGGTTTCTTCGGGCTATCGTGAGAGTGGTTACTTCCCTGAGGCTGTGGTCAACTTCTTGGCGCTCCTCGGCTGGAACCCTGGTACTGAGCAGGAAATCTTCTCGCTCGATGAGTTGGTGAAGGCTTTCGACATCTCTCGTTGCTCCAAGGCTGGTGCCAAGTTCGACTTCAAGAAGGGTATCTGGTTCAACCATGAGTACATCTTGAAGAAGAATGATGACGAGATAGCCAACCTCTTTGCGCCTATCGTGGCAAACAATGGCGTGGAGGAGTCTATGGACCGTGTGAAGCAGGTGGTTCACATGATGAAGGACCGTGTCAACTTCGTATATGAGTTGTGGCCATTGTGCTCCTTCTTCTTCATTCCTCCTACGGAGTACGATGCCAAGACCGTGAAGAAGCGTTGGAAGGAGTATTCTGCCCAGCAGATGACCGAACTCGCCGAGGTGCTCGAAGGCATCGAGGACTTCTCTATCGAGGGTCAGGAGCCTATCGTGATGAAGTGGGTAGAGGACAAGGGCTATAAGCTCGGTGATGTGATGAATGCCTTCCGCTTGACTCTCGTAGGTGAGGGCAAGGGTCCTGGTATGTTCGACATCTCTGCCTTCCTTGGCAAGGAGGAGACCTTGGCACGTCTTCGCAAGGCCATCGAGGTTTTAGGATAATATTATCAACTTAAAAAACTCTCTGGGGTAGGATGTGGCAGGTGTTCGTTTTCTTCCTCAGAGAGTGTTTGTGTTAGACCAACCAAAAAGAAAGATTAATCATGATATATAATATTGTCATCTATTTCGTCCTTTGGGGCATAGCAATAGCCAGCTTGTTCAGCAAGAAGGTGCGCAAGATGTGGAAGGGCGAGCGAGAGGCTTTCAAGTTGCTGAAACAGAAGGTGGATCCTGATGCCAAGTACATTTGGTTTCATGCTGCTTCTCTCGGTGAGTTTGAGCAAGGTCGCCCTTTGATGGAGCGCATCCGCAAGGAGCATCCTCAGTACAAGATTCTGCTTACCTTCTTCTCGCCTTCAGGCTATGAGGTGCGCAAGAACTATGAGGGGGCTGACATCATCTGTTATATGCCGATAGACACTCGACTCAATGCGATTCGATTCCTGCGCTTGGTTCGCCCTGTGATGGCTTTCTTCATCAAGTATGAGTTTTGGTCTAACTTCTTGCATATCCTCAAGTATCGCAACATTCCCACCTATAGCGTGAGCAGTATCTTCCGTGAGGATCAGGTCTTCTTCAAGTGGTATGGCAAGAGCTATGCCGGGGTGCTGAAGTGCTTCACCCGATTCTTCGTGCAGAACGAGGAGAGCAAGCGACTCTTGGAGGGCATTGGCATCACCGATGTGGATGTAGTGGGCGATACTCGCTTCGACCGAGTGCTCCAAATCAAGGAGGCTGCCAAATATCTGCCTATCTGCGAGGCTTTCCGTAAGGGATGTGTGCCTGCTGAGGGCAAGGCAAGCGATGCTTCTGCTGAGGACAAGACAAGAGAGAAGGATTACAAGGTATTCGTGGCTGGCAGCAGTTGGCCGCCGGATGAGGATATCTTTATTCGCTTCTTCAATGCGCACAAGGACTGGCGTGTCATCATTGCGCCTCATGTTATTGGCGAGGATCACTTGAAGCAGATTCTCTCCAAGATTCAAGGTCGTAAGGTGGTACGCTATACTCAGGCGACTCCTGAGGAGGCTGCAAAGGCAGATGTGCTGATTATCGATTGCTTCGGCTTGTTGAGCAGCATGTATGGCTATGGTGATGTGGCTTATGTGGGTGGTGGCTTCGGTGTCGGCATTCACAATACCCTGGAAGCTGCGGTTTGGAATATGCCGGTCATCTTCGGTCCTAACAATAAGAAGTTCCAGGAGGCGCAAGGCTTGTTGAAGTCGGGTGGCGGTTTTGAAATCAATGGCTATGAGGACTTTGAGGTCTTGATGCTGCGTTTTGCGGTGTCTAGGTCTGAGAATGAATCCGCTGGTTCTGATTCTGTATCATTCTTGAGGTCTTCGGGCGAAAAGGCTGGAGCTTTTGTGGCTAGTTTGTCGGGTGCTACTAATAAGGTGATGGCAAAGGTGAATTTCTAGGCTGACTGGTGTCAATGGTTCTGGTTGACTGATGTGAGTAATCTGGTTGGCTGAGGTAATCTGCCTGCAAAGTTAGTCATTATTTGACAGAACGCCAAAAATCGCTTTGCACTTAAGTGTGAAAATCTTTTAATAGATACACTGATTTTAGTTAAATAAACTAACTCGTAGTTTTCTTGTTTGGAAAGTGCATATAAAAAGTGTTTGAGAGAAGAATGAGGAAAGTTTACTGGTTATCAGTTACTT
>FR893203.1 GCA_000436035.1 Prevotella sp. CAG:732
TCACTTTCCGTTGCTTTTGCTTAAATTGTGCATGAAAGATGTCATACCGATGCTACCCGTCAAGGCATTGAAATTGCGCTTGAAGTCTTGGAAGCGAAGTTCACCTTCCTCCTCCAAAGCCTCACTATGCAGATGGCGATGGTCGAAACGCAAACCGCCGCTGATGTTCAGTCTGCCTATCTCCTTGCTCATCGTGGCGAAGAGACCATAATCGAAAAGGCGATAAGCTGGCACCAGGTATTCTGTACCCTTGTTGATGGATTGCTGCCACATACCATTGATACCCGCAGCAAACTTCCAGCCGTTCATCTCTGGCGAGAGATAATGCAAGTCATAATTGACGGTATGCAAGAGGAAGTCGAGTCCACACTCATCGGGATGCTCTTCCTCCTCAAACTCTTGACGGCGATTCTGCTGATACCCCAACAAGAGTTTCAGATTTCCATCGCCCAAGTACCAGGAGTTATCAAGCACCGCCTTGTAATGGTGTATCTGCTGATAAGGCATCGGCTTGCCATAGCCCTTCAAGTCATAGCCATTGGGCACCAAGAGCTCACCCGTCTTCTCATCTCGCTCACCCTCCACAAGTCCTGGGGTAAGATGATAATAATCGAGCGTAAGATGCGTATGTCCCAAGCGATAGTTATAGCCCAACATCTGCGAGAAAGCTTGCTCATGATAAGAGGAGCCAAAGACATAACCATCATATTTGTTCTTGTAGGCATGCGCCATCTTGCCACTATATCGGGAGTTCCAAATAAAGCCAGCCTTGTTGCCTGCAAAGTTGAGCGAATAATCGAAAAGACCGTTGTTGGTCTGATAGCCCGTGGAAACATTCGCCCTCATATCTCCCATAGGAAGAGTTGGTGACGGATGGAAGATAATGACACCCGCCATCGCATCCGAGCCATACATCAAGCTTGCCGGACCTTTCAGTATCTCCACGGAATGAACGGAATAAGGATCCACCTCTATGCCATGTTCATCGCCCCACTGCTGACCTTCCTGTCGGATACCATCATTCACCACGACCACTCGGTTATATCCCAATCCACGAATCACAGGTTTGGAAATACCGCTGCCCGTGGTAACTTGTGATATGCCTGGCTGATGGGCAATGGCATCAATGATATTGGTGGATGGTTGTGCCTCCAACTGGCGAGGCGATATAATGGAAACGGGAGATGGAGATTGCTTCAACTTTTGGCTGCCCGTAAGTCCCGTTACTACGACTTCAGATAGTTTTACATCCGATTCGGTGATAGGATTGTGCTTGATAGAATCAGGCACTTCTTGCCCTCTTGCCGACGAGCACAGGCTCATCAGCAATATTGTGTTCAATATTGTTCTCATTGTTTTTGATTTACCTTAAATTACTAACATACAGATACGAAAGGAATAGATACAATTATTCCTTTCATATTCCAATATCCCTAAAAGATAGTAAGATAAGGTGGGGCACGAGTACTCTTGACATCATTCGCCCTCAACTGGCATTGGGCGCAAACGGATTGGCGAATGATGCGATGAAGCACGATGAATGCCACCAACGTCAAAAGGGTTGGCGAGAGATAAGGTGTGCTTTGCAACTGGCAGAGCACGCAATCGTGCATAGTATGTTGGAGAGCCAAGAGATGCCCATCGTGATGAACATGATGCTCGCAATCCTGACAATGAATGGCAGCATCAGCCCTCTGCGCTTCCCCATGGTGGTGAAACGTAACCGCTATCATCATTGGCACATATACCAACAACAAGAGCCAAGCTATTCTGAATCTTTTATGAGCGAAATGCTGTCTAAACACGTATTTATCCTTTTACGAGAGCAAAGTTAAAACCTTTTGGGGAAATCACAAAACTACCAAGCATATTTTATCTTCCTTTTGCATTCCTTAAGAAACTACCTTCAACACATAACCCACTTGCTTTTCCTTTTACGACATCACCAGTCTCTTTTACGACATTTTTTACGACATCATTTGCCTCTTTTATGACATGAAGGCTGCCTTCTACGACAAATAAATCGCTTATGATTACAATAAATACCCATTAGGAAATAAGCTAATTACATCATTGCTTGCCATTTAATACTTATTTCACGGCACGAAATAACTATCTAATGACTACAAATAACCATTTCCAAACACGCAATTATACAATAATTAAGGTTCTGATGCGTTGTAACCATCGATGGCTTGGGCACATTCACCGCTGCCGTAGGACTCGACAGATGGAGCAAGAGCGAGGAAATGGATACCATAGATACCAATCGCACCGCCCGAACCATGAACATCACTGGCGTCAACTTCAAGGCAGACAAGCAGCTCATCAAAGACACTGCCTGCAAATGCAGCCTATCCCGTGGTAGCAAGCGTTATCTCCATCGCTCGCCATACACCAAGGAGCAAAGATGGCAAAAAGCTGTGGAGTATCTCTCCGACCCAGCCCACCCGGTGATGCGACTCGACGACTATGTTCGACTAACTGGCGTATCTCGCTCCGTGGCTTCAAGAGAACTACGTGAGTATTACGACCTCCCAGATAGCCAGATTAGCACATTTGGCAGAGGTACCAGCAAGGTATATGTAAAGAGAAATATGGAACAAAAAAAGACTGACATGAAAAAGAAAATCATATTATATTTGGTGACAGCCCTAACAATCGTAGGTTGTTCATCACAAGAGAAAAAAACTTCTCAACAAGAGCAGAATGTTCCTAAACAAGAACAGAATGTATCACACCAAGAACAGAAAGCCCTGAAGCAAATAGAGGCTACCACATCAACAGATAAGAGCTCCACAAATGGCAAGGTAACATATCTCACCACTGCCGATTTCAAGCAAAAGGTGATGGATTACGAGACTCACCCTCAAGAATGGGTATTTGCCGGGCATCGTCCTGTAGTGATAGACTTCTATGCCACCTGGTGTCGTCCCTGCAAGATGATGTCACCTATCGTAGAGCAATTAGCCAAACAAAATGCAGGCAAAGTAGATTTCTACAAGGTTGACATCGACCAAGAACCAGAGCTTGCCTCCGTCTTCGGCATCCAAAGCATCCCTACCTTCCTCTTCATACCCATGAAGGGCAAGCCAACAGCACAAATGGGAATGATGGAGAAGGAAGAAATGGAGAAAGTGGTAAAGGGAATACAACAATAGAGATATTACCCCCGAAAAGGTATAATATGTTAATTTATCACATAAATTATACCATTTCGGGGGTAATTTCATATTTTCTTCGTATATTTGCAACCGATAGGGTATAATTATACTATTCAAATATATTAATAAAGAAGAATATGAGCAATAATTTATCTACATACGTCAAGGAAATGCGCCGACAATTTGGTCTCACCCAAGTAGATTTGGCTGCTAAATCAGGGGTAGGGCTAAGGTTCCTACGAGAATTGGAGCAAGGGAAAGAGACGCTCCGTCTCGACAAGGTGAACCAAGTGCTGATGCTGTTTGGACATGAGGTAGGACCAGTACCTATCAAGCGAGAGGAGGCATAATATGAAACAGGGAAAGATTTTTCTATACGACCAGTATGTAGGATTGCTGACAGAGGATGAAAGTGGCTTTACTTTTGCTTACGACGCTGATTACTTGGCATCGAAAGAAGCAGAGGCCATCAGTCTTACGCTTCCTCTGCAAGAAGAGCCTTATCACGATACAGTACTGTTTCCCCTTTTTGATGGTCTCATACCAGAGGGATGGCTGCTCAACATAGCAGAGAACAGTTGGAAAATCAATCAGCGAGACAGAATGTCATTGCTATTGGCTTGTTGCAAGGACTGCATCGGAGCCGTAAGTGTTGTACCTAAAGAAGAGAAAGGGGAATAGACATGGATAGATGTTTATGTTGCTACAAACCATTGAAAGAGGGGCAAGTGGATTATCATCCTGCTTGCGCCCGAAAGCTATTTGGTACCAAGCAAGCTCCAACCTTACCATACGTTCGCAGTGAGATTGGTGACTTGGCGAGGCAAGTGGTAAGAAGCCAAACTACCCTGACTGGTGTACAAGCAAAGCTCTCATTGGATGTGAATCGTGGGGGTAAGAACGAACCTGCCAGATTCACTATCGTCGGTCTATGGGGAAGATATATCCTGAAGCCACAGACCGACCGTTATCACCTGCTACCTGAGATAGAAGACCTAACCATGCACTTGGCTGAGGCTGCAAAGATAGCTGTCGTTCCACATGGACTGATTCGATTTGCCGATGGCGAAATATGCTATATCACTCGTCGCATCGATCGTTTGGACGATGGTGCCAAGGTTCCAATGGAAGACATGTGTCAACTCTCTGAGCGATTAACCGAATACAAGTACAAAGGTTCATACGAACAGATAGCTAAGTTGATTAAGAAATACTCAGCTTTCTCACAACTCGACTTGGTAAACTTTTGGGAGGTGGTCATCTTCTCTTGGATTACCGGCAATGCCGATATGCACCTCAAGAACTTCTCGCTGTATAATAACCGCAAAATGGGATATGCCTTGACTCCAGCCTATGACCTACTCTCTACCAAGATTGTGATGCCAGAGGATACAGAGGAATTGGCATTGACTCTGAATGGTAAAAAGCGCAAGATACAGAAGAGTGATTTTGTAAAGGTGATGAAGGCATCGGGGCTGAGCGATAAAGTAATAGAAAACATTGCCAAGAAATTACGCCGTTCTATCGTAAAATGGCTAGACCTCATCGACATCTCATTCCTATCAGATAACATGAAGAAGGAATACAAGAAACTGATATTAAATAGGGTTCTCGCTCTGAGATAAAAAACAAGTAAAAGCTCCAGTACATGATTCTTGCACTGGAACTTTGCTTACCTAAGGCCACGCAAGACCATGGCGGCAATATCCTGTTGATAGCAAGAGGCTATCACCATGTGATAATCATACTTGCTCTTCTCGGCATACCAACCATCAAAAGACTCGTCTATGACCCCATTGTCGTGATGCACACAGGCACCATTGATAAGCGTAGGCTGACCATTGAGCAAAAAGCCTCTTTTGGCATCATAACTGAAGGAACGAACACCATGCTTTACGGTGAGTTCTCCTACCTTGATAGGATAGAGCTTAGGCTGCTGAGGAGACCATAACACCACGTTTTTGAGCATTCTCGTCTCATCGAGCTGATTGGCGTAAGTAATGTGAATGGCAGCAGAGTCGGCATGCGTTCCATCTGCTGACATTCCATATATCTTCTCCGTACGCACAAAAAGTTTCTCAGGGTCATCCATCTTGTTTTCGTTGTATTTCTCCAACCACACATGGCGATAGATTCCCGAACTGCTATACCATCGGCAGTTAGGTTGCCGAGAGTTATCCACTCTCACAGCCACGGTGTTCACTCCCTTCTTGATGTAAGGAGAGATATTGAGTTTGAAAGGGGTATAGCCATAGAAATAGGTCCCCACCAAAGTTCCATTGACATAGACCTGCGAGTTTTGGTAAACTCACTCGAAGTGGAGCCAAAGCGTCTCTCCCTTCCCCGTCTTGAGGTCAGTGTCCTTGAAAGTTTTGCGATACCAGCCAATGCCAGCAGGATAGTAACCGCCGCCATTTCCTGTAGGCGCATCAGCATTTTCAACCTTACAGCTGTATCTTTACGGCCTTTCCGTCATATTCCACGCTCTTGCTTGCCTGCATAGGCTGATCGCCCGCTCCACTATTGGCATCCACCAGTACGATGTGGAATCTGCGATGCTGGAGCATTCCCTTATAGCTGCCCTTACGTGGAGCGATGCTCAGGGTTCTGTCTGCTTCATTCCAAACAAACTGGATTTCAGAGAATTTACCCTTCTCGTAATTATAGTTGTCGCCCTCATCCTCATAGAGCGTAAATTTACCATCAGCACCAGGATAGACACGAATTTCCAGCTCATCCCAAGGCTTCTCTGAACTATACTGCACTTCAGGACCGAATGGCAGGATGGTACCTGCCTTGATAAATACAGGCATGATGTCGATAGGACAAAGGCGCTGGATATCCTGACCGCCCTCATACTGGGCATTGCTCCAGAAATCATACCATTTATTACCCTTTGGCAAGTAAACATTCACAGGCGCAGCTGCCTTCCTTACATCAGGGTAGATGGTATGGCCCTTCTTCTCCTTATCCTTCCAGGTGTATAAAGGATCGGTTACCGGCTTCACCAGAATGTTGCGGCCGAAGAGATACTCATCGTTCAGGCGGGAAGCCTTCTTGTCGGCCGCATAATCCATCACCAGAGCACGCATCATGCTTCCGCTGTTCAGTACACAGTCGCTTGCAGTACTATAGATATAAGGCAAAAGGCGATAGCGCAGCTTGATAGTCTTAATCATGGCATCATAAGCCCAGTCGCCTGGCTTTCCGAATTCATACAGTTCGCTTACCATCGGCGAAGAACAGTGGTTGCGCAT
>FR893204.1 GCA_000436035.1 Prevotella sp. CAG:732
TCAAGGATAATCATTATTAATAATAGACAACAGATGAAGAAAACAATACCAGTAATAGGCATGGCATGCTCGGTATGCTCTGCCAACGTAGAAAAGAAGCTCAATTCGCTCGAAGGCATCCACTCTGCCTCCGTCTCCTTGGCAGGTCGCACTGCCCTCGTGGATTACGATCCCGACAAGATTACGCTCGAAGACATGAAGCGTGAGGTGAGCAATGCCGGCTACGACCTCGTCATCGAGGAAGACCGTAGTGCGGAGGAAATCACCCGCCGTGAATATACCCTGCTCAAGCGCAAGACCCTCCTCTCCTGGCTCTTCTCCATCCTCGTCATGGCATTTTCCATGGGGTGGAGTGACAACCAGATCTGTCTCCTCCTCGCCCTCTTCAACATGTGGTACTGCGGCAGAATGTTTTACGTATCGGCATGGAAGCAATTGAAGCACGCCACTGCCAACATGGATTCGCTCGTGGCACTGAGCACCCTCATCGCCTTCCTCTTCAGCGTCTTCAACACCTTCTTCGGCGACAGTGTATGGACGCCTCGTGGTATCGAGTGGCACACCTACTTCGATGCCTCCGTGATGATCATCACCTTCGTCTTGACGGGCAGATGCCTGGAAGAGAAGGCTAAGGATGGTACGGCGAGCAGCATCCGACAGTTGATGGGATTGCAACCGAAGACCGCCCGACTCCTCCGTGAGGGAAACCTGGAGGAAGTGCCTATCTCCACCATCGAGCGTGGCGACATCATCGAGGTACGTGCCGGCGAGAAGATTCCGGTGGATGGCGTGGTGACCGAAGCCGAGAGCTTCATGACCCCCGATGCCGCCTACGTGGACGAGGCAATGATCACTGGCGAACCGACACCGGCCCAGAAGAAAGTGGGCGACGAGGTATTGGCTGGTACCATCCCTAGCCAAGGCAAACTGCGGATGCGTGCCAAGCAGATAGGCGAGAACACCGCCCTCGCACAGATCATCAAGATGGTGCAAGAGGCACAAGGTTCGAAGGCTCCCGTACAGCGCATCGTCGATAAGGCGGCACTGGTCTTCGTGCCCGTGGTCACCTTCCTCTCGCTCGTCACCTTCCTCACCTGGTGGATTACAGGCGGCAATGCTGCCCTGCCACAAGCCATCCTCTCTGCCATCTCGGTATTGGTCATCGCCTGTCCGTGCGCCATGGGACTCGCCACCCCTACCGCCCTCATGGTGGGCATAGGCAAGGCGGCACAGAAGCAGATATTGATCAAAGATGCCACGGCACTGGAGAACCTCCGCAAGATAAACGCCCTCG
Organism: Prevotella sp. CAG:732; assembly: GCA_000436035.1. Lineage (GTDB taxonomy): Bacteria > Bacteroidota > Bacteroidia > Bacteroidales > Bacteroidaceae > Prevotella. Next base: position 1,295 of record FR893204.1, read on the forward strand.
TCATCGACAAGACGGGCACACTCACCATCCCTAACCAAAACGTGGATTTCACCAAGGCTGACTCCCTCGACCTCGAAGCCAGGGAGACGCTCAAGCCCCATGCCACCGAGGCGATGACTCGCTTGCAGCGTGAGGGCATAGAGGTGTATATGATGAGTGGTGACAAGGAGAACGCCGCCCGATACTGGGCGATGAAGGCTGGCATCAAGCACTATCAGAGCCAGGTAAAGCCGGGCGACAAGCAAGCTCTCGTGGCAAAGCTACAGGCTAGCGGCGACAAGGTGATGATGATAGGCGACGGCATCAACGACACCCAAGCCCTCGCCCTCGCCGATGTAAGCATGGCGATAGGCAAAGGCACCGACGTGGCGATGGACGTGGCTCAGGTCACACTGATGGGCGACGACCTAATGGCGATACCCGATGCCGTGAAGCTCAGTCGCAAGACGGTGGGCATGATATGGCAGAACCTCTTCTGGGCGTTCATCTACAACATCGTCTGCATCCCTCTGGCAGCAGGAGTCTTGCATCTCTTCGGCATCGACTTCCAGATTACCCCAATGTGGGCGAGTGCCCTCATGGCTTGCTCCAGCGTGAGCGTCGTACTGAACTCGTTGAGGTTGAAGCTAGTAAAGTAGGCCCTCCACGTATTCCCACAACTTCTGGTAGAAAGGATGCTTCGTCATGGTGCTCTTATCGCCCAGGATGATGAGCTTCATCCTGGCTCTCGTCATCGCCACATTCATACGGCGGAGGTCCTTGAGGAAGCCTATCTGTCCCTCGTCATTGGAGCGAACGAGGGAGATGAGGATGACATCACGCTCCTGTCCTTGGAAGCCATCCACCGTGTTCACGCTGATGAGACGGCGGTAAGGCTTGAAGAACTCGTACTTCTTGAGAAGTCGCTTCAAGTACTGTACCTGTGCACGATAAGGCGAGATGATGCCCACGTCGATGCTCTCCTCCAGCACCCTGCGCTTGCCCACCTGGGTGAGGTATTCGGCTAGCGTGAGGAGGGTGAGGTCGGCTTCCGCCTTGTTGATACGTCCGAAGCTCTCGCCAACAAACTGCTCGTGAAAGTTCATATCATCACGCTTTTCGCCCGAAACCACATCGTCGCCCTCTATCGTCACTTGGTTCTCCTCGTTGCTCGTGTCAATCCACGTGATAGGACTATCATCTTCGAGGGTGCTGCGATACTTGATTTGCGGCGCACTCTCCACCTCACCATGGTAAAACCAGTCGCTGGAGAAGCGCATAATCTCCTCGTTCATACGATATTGTATCTTCAGGAGAGTCACCACCTCTGGCTTATTCTCGGCGATGCGCTCCATCAGCGTTTTCCCAAGTCCTGCCCTCAGGGCGGCGATGCTCTTCACTGTAGGTGGCAACTGACAGTGGTCGCCTGCCAATATCACCCTCGAAGCCCTGCGCATCGGTATCCAACAGGCTGCCTCCAGGGCTTGCGCTGCCTCGTCGATGAAGAGGGTACCAAACTTCATGCCCTCCAACAGGCGGTGAGCCGAACCCACCAAGGTGCAAGCGATGACACGTGCCTCGCCCAGCAACTCGCTGTTGATGCGGATCTCCAGTTCGGTGGCACGGCTCTTCAGTCGCTCCAACTTCTGATGATAGCTTTCACTACCTTTCTTGCGGTTCTTGCGCAACTCCCTGATAGCCTTGCGTATCGCCCAGAGCTGCGGATAGTCGGGATGCGCCTCGAAGCGACGCTCATAGGTAAAGCCGAGCATCTTGTCGTTCACCCTCGTAGGATTGCCGATGCGCAACACGTTGACACCTCTATCCACGAGTTTCTCAGAGATCCAATCCACCGCCATGTTGCTCTGTGCACATACCAGCACCTGGCTCTCTCGCATCAGCGTCTCGTTGATGGCTTCCACGAGCGTGGTGGTCTTGCCTGTGCCAGGAGGTCCATGCACAATGGCAACATCCTTGGCCCACAACACCTCGTTGACCGCCTTCTCCTGAGTAGGATTGAGCCAAGGGAAACGCATCGGTTCGAAGGTAAACTTGGCTGCCTTCTGGTGCGAGTAGAAGAGGTCGCGGAGATAAGCCAGTCGGTTGTTCTTCGCCTTCATCGTGCGGTCGAGTGCCTCAAACATCAACTTATAGCTCGTCTCATCGAAGGAGAGTTGTATGCCTATCTCTTCAGTGGCTTGCTGCAGGTCGAGGAGCGGTGCGGAGTCGGGTACGGTAATCACCATCCGGTCGCCATCCACATAGTTCACAGTGCCAGTGAAAGAGAAATATTTAAGTGTTGAATTCTTCACTTTTCCCTCTTCATTCTTCACTCTTCCCTCTTCGTTCTTCACTTTAAAGAACATGACGGGGCGACCGAACTCAAAGTTGTGTTCGATGTCTTGGTCGGAGGTGCGAAACACCTCGATGGCTCTTTGGTTGAGCGAGTTGTAGAAGCTCTTGCCCACTCTCAGTGGATACCAGGCATCGCCACGCTTCACCTTGCGCTGCATGCCCATCTGTTCGGTGAGCTTGCGGAAGGCTTCCTTCTCGGTGTAGTACTCCAGTTGGAGCAACGTGCGCTGCTGCATGAGTGCCTGTATGGGTGAGGTTTGTTCCATTAGCTTATCGTTTTTGATTTGCAAAAGTACGGCATTTCTAGCGAATATGGAAAGATTATCCGATAAATATATTTAAAATCGTGATGCCGATGCACTGAATGCTGAAAAATATATGTATATTTGCAGCATAATTTAAGATAAAGGAATGTGATATGGAACAATTATTAGTGACAATAGACAATAATCAACCACTGCAAAACATCAGAAAAGCTATCAATATGTTGCGTGGGGTAGTTTCTACTACAATCGTCAAAGACCCAGTGTTGTCTAAGACGCAGAGGCAGCAAGCTTATGTCAAGGATAGTTTGACAAGGGCTTTCAATGAATTAAAGTTAGCCAAGTTGGAAGGAAAGGAACTACAGAGTGCTGATGATTTCTTGAAAGAACTAGAGGAACAACAATAGTATGGAAGTAGAAATCAAAGTCGGTCAAGAGTTTAAGCGTCAGTTTAAGCAATTGGCAAAGAAGTACCATTCCCTTCCATCTGATTTCTCTGTATGGAAGAAAAATATCCAGCAGGACCCATTGGTGGGTGATGATCTTGGTGGTGGCGTTCGTAAAATCCGAATGGCCATAGCATCGAAAGGAAAAGGTAAAAGTGGAGGTGCGAGGATTCTTACGCTCAATGTAAAGGTTAGTGAGGATGGCTTGAATGTTGTTCTGCTGACGATTTATGACAAGAATGAAATTTCTAATGTGAAAGACGACTTCATAAAATATTTGATAGATAATTTAGCTTGAAGGATAGGCGACTTCGAAAGTAAACGAAGCCGCCTATTCTTGCAGAATGTAAAAAATAATATTCGCATGAAAGAATCGGAGAACAGGGAAGCGACGATCGCATTGGAGAAGCTTAGCATCGGCTACGACACAAGGCACGGCAGAAAGGTCGTCGCCCAAGACATCTGCGCCCATCTGCAGCGTGGCGAACTCACCTGTCTGATAGGAGCCAATGGCGTGGGCAAATCCACCTTGCTCCGCACACTCTCCGCTTTCCAGCCTCCTCTTTCTGGCGAAATCCGCCTCCTCGGCAAGCCCTTGGTGGAATACTCCCCAAAGAAGTTGGCTCGCCTCCTCGCCATGGTACTCACCCACAAGACGACCACCGACAACCTCACGGTGAGGGAGTTGGTAGGCATGGGACGCTCGCCCTACACGGGATTCTTCGGCACACTCACCACTGAGGACGAGACGATAGTGGAGGAATCACTCCGCTCGGTGGGCATCCTCGCCTTACAGCACCGCAAGCTCCATACCCTCAGCGATGGCGAATACCAGAAGACGATGATAGCCAAGGCTTTGGCTCAGCACACTCCCCTCATCTTATTGGATGAGCCGACGGCATTCCTCGACTACCCCAGCAAGGTGGAGACGCTGCAGATGCTGAGACGATTGGCACACGAACTGCATAAGTCCATCTTCCTCTCCACACACGACATCGAGCTCGCCATCCAGTTGGCAGACAAGCTTTGGGTGATGGAGGAGAGCATGGCAGCCCCCCTCCCAGCCAAGAAAGACGCAGGCAGTCATCTTGTAGTGGGAACTCCACGACAGTTGGCAGACGACGGCACCCTCTCTCGCTTCATCGAAAGGGATGGCATCCACTTCGACACAGCCTCCCTCACCATCCACATCAGCACCAAGTGAGATGCACACCACCATCAGGCAAAAGCGTTACTGTGTTACAGTGTTACAATGAATCATCTGCGAATTCTGTGCCCCCACCCTCTGCCAATATTGAAAAAACAATAAAAAGACATGGCAATTGATGGGATTCTAGATAAAAATACATATCTTTGCACTATCAATAGTGTAAGAAATACATTTGTATCACCAACTGAATCAAATCATAACTAAACAACAACAATAACAATGAGAAAAAGACTATTCATCACAATGAGTATGGCAGGACTTGCCATGGCTGCTCTCGGCGCACAGAAGCCGAAAACCGCCAAGACACAGTCTAAAGTGGCAGAGCCTGCTCCTACCTACACCGAATGGCATGACCTGCAGGTGAACGACATCAATCGTTTCCCTCTCCACACCTCTTTCTTTACCTTCGCATCAGGCGAGGTTTCGGCTAAGGGCGAGGGCGACAAGACACAAAGCAAAAACTTCCTTTCTCTCGACGGCACCTGGAAATTCAACTGGGTGGAGAACGCCGACCAACGTCCTACCGACTTCTACAAGGCTGACCTCGATGACTCCAAGTGGAGCAACATCCAGATGCCAGGCAACTGGGAGATGCTCGGCTTCGGACAACCAGAGTATGTCAACACCGGCTTCGCATGGCGTGGTCACTTCGACCAGCAGCCTCCTGCCGTGCCTACCAAGGACAACCACGTAGGCTCCTACCGCCGCATCATCGACATCCCTGAGAATTGGGACGGCAAACAAGTGATCGCACACTTCGGTAGCGTCACCTCCAACATCTATCTCTATGTGAACGGCAAGTTCGTGGGCTATGCCGAGGACAGCAAGATAGCTGCCGAGTTCGACATCACCCCTTATATGAAGAAAGGTAAGAACCTCATCGCCTTCCAAACCTTCCGTTGGTGCGATGGTTCTTGGTGTGAGGACCAAGACTTCTGGCGACTCAGCGGCGTGGCTCGTGAGAACTACCTCTATGCCCGTGATGCCAAGACACAGATAGAAGACATCCGTGTGACACCCGACCTCGTGAACAACTACAAGGACGGTGTGCTCGACATCAAGGCTACCGTGAAGGGCAACCCAGTAGTGGTATATCAGTTGCACGACAACGTGACTGGCAAGATTGTCATCCAGAAAATCATCAAGTCGGCAAATGGCAAGGCTGATTGCACCCTCCAGGTAGCCGACCCTAAGAAGTGGACAGCTGAGACACCTAACCTCTACACACTCAACGCCATCGTCTGCCTCCCTGCAGCAAAGGGCAAGGGCATGACTGGCATCAGCACTATCCCTGTGAAGGTAGGTTTCCGCAAGATAGAAATCAAGAACAAGCAGTTCCTCGTCAATGGACAGCCTGTACTCATCAAGGGTGCCGACCGTCACGAGATGGATCCTGACGGAGGTTATGTAGTGAGCGTAGAGCGCATGATACAGGACATTCAAGTGATGAAGCGCCTGAACATCAACGCCGTACGTACTTGCCACTATCCAAACGACCCTCGTTGGTACGACCTCTGTGATGAGTATGGTCTCTACATCGTGGCTGAAGCCAACCAGGAGAGCCACGGATTCGGCTACGACGACGATGCCGCTGCCAAGAAACCGATGTTTGCCAAGCAGATATTGGAGCGCAATCAGCACAACGTGGCCAACTTCTACAATCATCCTAGCATCGTAACTTGGAGCTTGGGCAACGAGACGGTGATGGGCGACAACTTCCTCAATGCCTACAAGTGGGTGAAGAGTCAAGACGCAAGCCGTCCTGTACAGTATGAGCAGGCACACCAAGGCGAGGGCACCGACATCTTCTGCCCTATGTACTACTCGGTGAAGAACTGTGAGAACTATAGCAAGAACCCTAACAGCAAGATGCCACTCATCCAGTGTGAGTACAACCACACCATGGGTAACTCTGGTGGTAACCTCAAGGAATACTGGGACTTGATTCGCAAGTACCCTATCTTCCAGGGCGGTTTCGACTGGGACTTCGTTGACCAAGGCTTGCACCGCCACATCGTGAAGCCTATGAGCATCAACCCTGAGAAGATGAGCAACGAGGAGATTCGCAAGATAGAATATACCTACGGTGGTGATTACAACAATTACGACCCTAGCGACAACAACTTCAACTGTAATGGTATCATCGGTCCAGACCGCCAGTTGAACCCTCACGCCTACGAGTTGGCTTACCAATACCAGAACATCTGGGCCACCATGAAGGACGCTCAGAAGGGCGAGGTAAACGTATATAACGAGAACTTCTTCCGTGACCTCAGCAACTACGCCTTGGCATGGACATTGGTGGAGAACGGCAAGGAGACACAGAACGGCACTATCGCCGACATCAACGTAGCTCCTCAGCAAACTCAGACCATCACCATCCCTTACGACCTCTCCAAGGTGAAGGGCAATGAGGTGTTCCTCAACGTGGAGTTCCGCTTGAAGAACGCCGAGCCTCTGATGCAGGCAGGACAGGTAGTGGCTTACAACCAGCTCGTCGTGAAGGAGAAGCAGTGCTGCGGCCATTGCGCCGACAAGATGGCTAAGGCGAAGGACGGCAAGAACGTGAAGTCGAAGCTCATCGACAAGAAGGGCACTGACGAAATCGCCATCACCACTGCCGACCTGACCTTGAAGGTAAACCGCACCACCGGTCTTATCTCTGAATACACCTACCAGGGCAAGTCACTGCTCGGCGAGGGCGGTACACTGAAGCCAAACTTCTGGCGTGCTCCTACCGACAACGACATGGGTGCCCAGTTGCAGAAGAAGTTCAAGGTATGGAAGAACCCTCAGATGAACATCAAGGGCGTAAGCGTGGAGAAAGACAAGAAGGCGAACACCTACAGCATCTGCGCCGTATATGACATGCCTGAGGTGAAGGGCGAGTTGGAAATCCGTTACCTCGTGATGCCAAACAGTGGCGTGGTGAAGGTGACAGAGACCTTCAAGGCCACCCAGGGCGAGAAGGTGAGCGACCTCTTCCGCTTCGGTATGCTGATGCAGTTGCCTTACGAGATGGACAAGAGCCAGTACTACGGTCGTGGTCCTATCGAGAACTACAGCGACCGCAAGGAGTGCATGAACATCGGTATCTACAGCGACAACGCCGACAACCAGTACTTCCCTTACATCCGTCCACAGGAGAGTGGCACCAAGGCAGACATCCGCTGGTGGAAGCAGACCGACGCACAGGGCTTCGGCTTCATGGTGAAGGACTGCAAGCCATTCTATGCAAGTGCCATCCACTTCGACACCGACGAGTTGGACGATGGCAATGACAAGGAGCAGCGTCACAGTTTCAACTTGCAGAAGTCAAAATACACCAATCTCTTCCTCGATGGTGAGCACATGGGTGTAGGCGGCGAGAACTCTTGGGGCGCATGGCCACTGGAGAAATATCGCATCCACTATGGTGACAAGAGCTTCAGCTTCGCCATCATTCCTTTGAAGAAATAGGAAAGAACCCATGAGATTAAGGCTCATGAGACCCCAAAATAGAGCATTTGAGCAATAATCCAACATATTTAATCAGAAAATCCACCCCATTTGGAGTGGATTTTCTGTATCTTTGCAAACGCATTAAGCAATACAACTTAATTATTCAAGTAAGAATATCACAAAACAAGAATAAACCTAAAAATAAACAACGTAAACATGAGAAAAACGAATATCTTCGCTGCCCTTATGCTGGCAGGCATGACTTCGCTCGGTGCTTCAGCACAGCATCAGTTTGCAGTTCAGGCAAACAAGCCTGGTGTAGAAATCCAGCCAACCATGTATGGCATCTTCTTCGAGGACATCAACTTTGGTGCCGATGGTGGTCTTTATGCAGAGATGGTAGAAAACCGTTCCTTCGAGTTTCCACAGCGCCTGATGGGATGGAATACCTTCGGAAATGTAACCCTCAATGACGTGAAGCCAGCCTTCGACCGCAACCCTCATTATGTAACACTCGAGAGTGCCGGTGCTCGTGAGAAGCAGACCGGTCTCGAGAACCGCGGTTTCTTCGGCATGGGCTTGAAGAAGGATATGAAGTACGATTTCACCGTATATGGGCGTCTGCATCTCATCGATGGCAAGCAGGGCAAGATCCGTGTGGAGCTGGTCAATTCAAAGAATGATGTCATTGCCAAGCAGGTCATCAACATCACCAATAATAAGTGGCAGAAGCTTACAGCTACCCTAACCTCTCCTCA
>FR893205.1:0-13398 GCA_000436035.1 Prevotella sp. CAG:732
GAAGGTGTATTCCATTGGTTTATCTTAATTATTTTTGTTTCTTTTCTAGTTCTTGACAGGGCATTTCCTTTAATATAATAAGGTATATGCCCATTCAAGGTGCAAAATTACAATATTTAGTGGACACTGCAAAATAAAAAGCTGATTTTTTATGCGAGTGTGCCTATAAGGTTTTTATCCGCCCTTTTATCCGCCCTTTCAAGCAAAGCTATAAGTGTCTGAGAAATAGACTATTATAATTCTTTCTTTGTTTTGAAAAAACGATTATTCTCCTTTTATCCGCCCTTCTATCCGCCCTTTCAATCTATTTTAAATTTCTCCATTTTCTTTCATTGTTTTCATACCGATGCTTATAGCTCGATTACGAAGTTCATTGTTAAGAATGTAATTCTCGTCTAACATGTATGAAGTATATCTTTTTGAACCTTCTGTTTTGATGATGCCTTCTTTTCTAAGTTGGCTTAGATAAGAGCGTAATTGTTTTTCTGTAATATGATCGCCAACAATTTTGACAATATCCGCCTTCTTAGCCTTTTTGTATTTAGCTAAGTATGGTGATAATACGGCAAGAAATTGCTCAACATTCCAATCTACTAACATCGAATAGTCGGCTTCTTTGCCAGTCATTTCATAATAACGTCTTGGCAAAGTATAGAACTGGGCATTGGTCTTCCCATGCTTTTCAATGCAATTTTTATGTTCCAGTTTTATAGCGATTTCCTTGTCTATATTTTTGTGTTCTCCGTCTCTAACTTTACATAACGCTAAGACTTCAAATACGGATAATTTTTCATCATCTGCTAATTCGTTTTGAATAGATTGAACAAACATGGCGAATCCTAAATCTTTGATAGTTGCATACAAAATGGCTGTAACAAAGAAGTCATCAGAGTATGAGTAGTTTGGTTCTGGTTTTCCTTCTGCCAATGTATATAGGAAGATTTTATCAATGCCTTGTCCTGAACGTTCTACGATACCGGTTTTTGACAAGACATCTGATAGCAAGCGGTTTCGAGGAGTACTCGGAACTGTCAATAGATTTTCCAATGTAACGCCTTGTGGAAAGCCGCCTGCATTGATTATCTCCATTTTTGTTGGATACAATTTTATTACGATTTCACTATTCTTTCGATAATCTCTATGGGCAAAGGCGTTGTTGACTATTTCTCTGATAACCATTTCGTTGAAGTATGGTATGTCAAATATGTAACTCCCTTCTCTAACAGGAATAGACTCATTCTTTTCATTGATGGTATTCCATAATTGGTCTATCAGAATATAAAATGGTTGTCCAAAAACTTTACGGTTGTTATATTCTACTTGGGCTTCTGTTTTGCGATATTCCAAAAACACTTTGGCTTGTGGAAAGTATTCCTCTATAGAACTTTCTTTTCCCACAAGTAGGATAGCTGCATTGGTAATTTTTCCATTGCTGATGAGCTTCAAGTCACTTAGTGCTTGTTCATTAGAGATGGATATAAATGAAGGATTATGTTGTTTTCGAGCATACTTCTCTTTTAATACTCTGATGGCATTTTCATCCAAGTCATCCATTGTTGCCTCCAAGCAATACTGTTCAGAGAAATCTGGTTCTTGTTCTTGTATGATGGATAAGTAGGTTTTGTCATCCATCGGTTTGAGTTCTTCACCCACACGCATGAGAGGAACATCCTCATATTTATATACTTTGCCTGCTGGGCGAGAAGGAACCTCGATGATGAGTACACGTTTTTGTTCGTCATCATAAAGTTCATATATGTCTGGTCGAATACCCAAGTCTCGATAGATGTCACTTTCTAATTGTCCTATGGCATTGATGGCTTGTTGAGTACCCATCACCTCGTGTGGAAAATCATCATGCATACCAATGACTAATCGACCTCCTTTTTCATTACAAAGAGCCACAACATATCCTAAGATACATCTTCTGCGTTCTTTAGGTGTATCTTTATGGGCACCATTATATGAAATGTTGCCTTTGTCTCCTCTTTTGAACTCTACGTGGTCTTCCGATTCACGCATATTCTCTAATTCTTCTATCGTATATCTTTTCATCTTACTCGTTGCTTACTTTCCTAAAATCATCTGTTCAACTTCTTGCTTCGCTTTCTCCAAAGCCTCTTTGCCTTCTTGCTGAAGTTGGGCTGCTTGGTGACGGAGTGCCGTGATATGGTCAGCTATCTCTTGCTGTTTTGCCATTGGAGGAAGAGGAATGATTATTTGTCTAAACTCTTCTGAATTAATATTTGCCTGAACAGCAGGTCTTTGGATAGTATCTACCCAATATTTATACAGAGAACAATTACAATAGTAAAATAGATAATCTGGATTTATGATAGCTGCGTTTATAATAAAACGTATCAAATACCCAGCGAAAATAGCAGGTTCGCTAATTCGCTTATGGATATAGCATTTTCCAACAGAACCACTACGTGCAAACAATAAATCGTTTTTATGTAGCATATAGTTCTGTTCTATATTTTTACATGTAACTTTATTGTTTTCTTTAAGGCATCCCAAATCATCAATATCTGTAATTCTTATGTATCTTGTATCCCCTTCCTTGTAATCTATTGCCGTTTCGTTTGCGCCATATTGCCCAGAATTAAAAACAACATCAGCTAATGTAACCTTTGGGTAGTTGCATTGCAATGACTTTAATTTTTGCCATTGGTTATTAAATTTTGGATCGAGTCTTCCTCCTGTTGCTTGTTTGAAGTTACAGAAGAAGATTCTTTCTTTTAAGTTTAAGTCACTTTTGGGCATAGTAATCCCTAATTCGTTCAAGATGTACCCATCAATGCTGTCTAAGAGTTTTTGGGCTTCTGCCTCTTTCTTTTGCTTTGTCAAGTACCCATTCTTGATAATATTACATATATAATGTTGAATATCTAAATTTGGCAAAGGAATTTCAAGTGATTGATATTCTTCTGCATTTATATTAGGTTGGGCACTTGGTCTTTGTATTGCGGCAATCCATTTTTTATATATTGGTAATTGTGTATAAGCAAATAGATATTCTGGCAAAATTAAAGATGTATTTACTACAAAGCGTATGAGATAACCTGCATAAAAGCACATATATGGCTTTGTTTTGTGCAAATAGGTTTTACCGACTGTAGCTCCACTTCTGGCAAAAAGAATGTCTCCATCATTTAGAATGTATTTGTCTTCTATGTTATTTGCTGTAGCACCTAATTCTTTTGAATTAACGATACCGTTAGAGTCAATGTCGGTAATTCTAATATATCGAGGCTCTTGATAGCTTTTTCTCGTGACACCACTTTCACCAGCTCCATATTGAGGGGCTTTTAATAGTAACTTTTTCAATTGTATCTTATGGTACTGTGTACTATGGCTCTCTTGATTGTACAGAGCCATTTTGGGATCCAATCTTCCCTCAATCTCCGATCTTTTTACGATGAAGATTTTATTTTTGTCAATATGTTGTGGTACTTGGTAACTCATACTTTTGCAATAAATTTCTTAAGTTCCTCTCCAATTAGATCCAAATCATTGTTGGCAATTTTCTTGCCAGTTGCATCATAGCCGATTTCTTCAGCGATAGCCATGAATATAGGATAATCAGGCAGTTCATTTTGCTTTCCTTTCTGATACTCATCCATCAGTTGGTCTTTCAACTCATTGATACGATTGGCATATTGCGCAGAAATCTCACTGTTCCAAGAAATGTACTCTGGAGTTTTCTTTACATCAACTTTTACAGTGGCTTTTTTATAATGTCCTGCTATCTCATGTTGCTTTTGTTTTTGCAAAGATTTAAGTTCCTTGTCCCAATCTCGCATCTTTATCAAGTAGCTATTATCTTTTTTGATTCTTTCTTCAAGTTCCTTTTTCTTATTTTCCAATTCTTTAGTGTGTGATTTTTCCCACTTCTTCAAGAAAAGAACAGAACTCTTGACACCTGCCCCATTGGCAGTAAAGGCAGTTTGAGGCATACTAACAATAGCTATGATACGGAACCAATCTTCTATTTTGTTTCGTATATATTGCATAGAACTATTTGTCAGAATGCCATCAGGGAGTACAATGGCCAAGATGCCACCTTCTCGCAAGAACTTGTAATCCTGCTCGATAAATAGCACCTCTGTGTTTTGACCATCACGTGTCTGGTCTGGTTTGGCTTTGACAGCCAGCCAATCCTCTTCTTTTTTACCCAAATTATATGTCTTCAGATATGCCTTTTCTGTTTGCTTTACCTTACTTCCAAAAGGAGGATTTGTAATGATAAAGTCGAATGTGCCATATTTAAATCCCAAGTTCTTGTTTTCTTCAATGATAGTTTCATCAGAAACAAGACCGTCGGATGTAATCACATTTGTGTGTCCATCGTCATGAATAATCATATTCATTTTGGCAGCTCTTGAAATTTGCTTGCTAATCTCTATGCCATATAAATTCTTGGATGCAAAATCATGCCAGTAATTGAAACATCTTATACCTTGTTTGGCATCCTTTTTATAATTAGGGTATAGTTCTATAGCCTGTTCCCTTACTTTGTTAAGCGCATAAAGCAAGAACCCACCACTTCCACAGGAAGTGTCGAGTACCTTAGAATCATGCTGTATAGGCAAAACGTCAACGATAAACTTAACTATTTCACGAGGGGTAAAAAATTGTCCAAAGCTTCCTCTAAAAAAAGATCCCATAAAAGTCTCAAATGCACGTCCCTTGCTGTCCAAGTCGGTATCTCCAAGGTTGATTCCTTCCAAATATCCAACAACAGTTCTAACTTTGTTAGGACTTAGTTTGATGTCATCACGGAACACTTCCGCATCTTGCTTTCTCCCTTCTTCATATAGTGCCAAGATACGTTTGTATAAGGCATCATTCTCTTTTTCTCTTCTGAGTTGAGCATCACCTTCTTCATTTTTAGAAACCGTTATTATCTGAAAATCATAAGGTTCTCCCATTCTTCTGGCTTTTCTTTCATCCCAAATTTTACAGAATATTAGTTTGTCCAACTCGTCAAAGGCGTCAGAAGGATTAAGCTCACCACCAGCCCATAGTGCTTCGTGTGCTTGCTTGAATCTTCGAGTAAGCTCAGCTTGCTCTATGACTGCCAAATCAAAAAATCTCTGTTTTCCTTCTTCTTGTGGCATTTCATTTGCCTCATAAACATATTTATAAGAGGCAATTTGGTCAACACCATATTGAGGAATATCTGGCATTTGGGCACGTGTGTTTTGAGTTTTATCTACTTCAAAATATTCCGAGCGCAATTCGGATGTTACCCATACATACTTTATCTCTCCAGGCAGTGCAAACGCATAGCTATAAGCTTGTTCTATAGCTTGTAGAAATTCTTCTTCGGAAACCTCTTGGCGCTTGCATTCTATCAAGATGTAAGGTTTGAAGCATATATCATCGCTATAGACAATAATATCAGCTTCTTTTACTTCGCTTCCCATAGTGACGGGTACAAATTGCTTGATATGATTAGCAGGATAACCATATTCAAGTATGAGTTTTAGAAACGTCAAGCATTGAACTTTTTCTTCCGGATTATTATAATTTCGCTCCTTGCCTTGGTGAAGGTAAGTTATTCGACTTCTGTCTTCATTGAAAGAAATCAGTTTCTTGTCAATTCCTTGTTGAATATAGTCTATCATGTTATATTATATTTAATTTGAGTGCAAATGTACGTTTTTTTTAGGATAAATCATCCTAAAAGTATGTTATTTTTAAAAGTTTTAGGACGAATCATCCTAAAACTTTTCTTTTCGAGCACTTCTTACAGAAATCTCCAGCCACGGATGGCATGTTCCATCTCTTCGCATTGCTTCTTGAATTTCAGGCAGAGGGAGTTCGACCACTTGGTCATGCCGAAGAGTTGCTTCTGCTCCAGAAAGGCATCATTGTCCCATTGGGTGTAGTCGTAATCGGAGAAATATCGCTTGTATTCTCGCAAGGTATCGCCTGAGAAACGCTGGTAATCGCTGACGATGTCGCCAAACCATTCGGGGCTCATCATCTGTCGGGCAAATGCCTCGTGCGAGTAATTGGCTAGCAGGTTGTGATGCTTCAAAACACTCCATACACAAAACCATTGGTTCTTCTTGCTCACCAGTTGTATCATCTTGGCGATGGTGTTCTTCAACTCCTCCATGTTGACGGGACGGCTGTTGACAGTCTTGACAAATATCTCGTTGTAGAGGGGCGACTCGACTTCATCAGGATGCTGGTACTCATAGATTTGCTGCTCCAGCATTTGCCATTTTGTGGTGGCGGAGAGCAACTGGATGTACTCCTCGGAAGAGAATTGTAGCTTGTTGACTTCCACGCCTAACTGATGGGCATCATCCACATGGTGCAGGAAGGCAAGGCGAAGGCTTTCGGGTACTTCGTCTTGCAACTTGCGTTGTTCGGCTCGCATTTGTTCGATGTCAAGCGTATTTCGGTTATTGTTGTATTTCAAGGTCGAGAAGTAGAGGTCGATGTCCTTTTGTCCCCTAGGGTCGGATGGATAGTGTAGGAGCGCAAGTTCGGTGAGGCGTCCAGCCTCCTCATCCGATATGTACTGTCCGCAAACATGGTTGACACGACGGAAATGCAGTACGAGATAAAGCGAGAAACAGAAGACCTGGAAGAAATTCCAGAATCTCTCCGTTGTTTTCATGCCTGGAAAATGAGTAGGTTTGATTCTCTTAGGCATTTCTTTTTCTATGAAGATGATGTTTGTCAAGAGTTCATCGAGGTTATTTTCCGTCATACCGTCCTGTATCAGAAGGTCTTTTAACTTGGGGAAGAGGAAGCTCAGTTGTCCTGAGAACATAGGTGATTTATGTCCTTCCATGATATTGGTTTCCCTGTATTTCTCCACGATGTCCCTCATGAAAGGGCACAGTTCGCCTAGGACCACCTGGTTGATGGCTTCCAGGTGCTCTTGGTTGGCGAGTTTGCGCTGGTGGGTCAGGTCGTTGTGCTGCAAGGCGAGGTCTTGGTCTGCCATGTAGCAGAGTCGTGATGCCTTGGTGTATAGCGATCGGATGTCGAAGTTCATCTCTTGCGTGGAGTAATCTTCCCAACCATTGATGAGCACTCGGCACATGATGTAATAGGTATTCAACTGTCGGTCGAAGACTTCATAGCTGAATGAAGATGGTTCATCTGTATCTGTCATGGTTATTTCGTTTATCATATTGCAAAGGTACAAATTATTCTTGATAAATGGCTTGATATTGGGTTTTATTCATTTTTTCCCTGTTTTTTTCCCTGTTACCCTCGATTTTTTCCCTGTTTTTCCCCGAAACACGGTCAAGTAGCGGGGAAAACGAGTAAATGCCCTTTCCTTTTTATATCTTTGCATTGTCGAAACGAGATGAGAGGGCAAAACTCCAAAATCTACCTCACATCTCACCAGATAGGTCGCAAATGATTGATATATAGGACGATATATGCTGTGTGGTGTGCCGATTGACACCTCACGACTACCTCACTCCACCACACTCCTATGAGTTCGGCTATAGTTGAGCATCCATCGACCCACATGTTAAACACATTAAATAATATCATTATGATCAAAAAACTATCAAATTCAAATCAGTCATCCTCTGAGATGACAGGTAATCAATCAGACATCTACCTAGTAGAGGCCTTTTTGGAGGAGAACTATCAGTTCAGAAGAAATCTCCTCAGTGGTAAAACAGAGTTTGCCGTTGTCTCTGAAGACAATGACCAGTCACTGACATGGAATGTCTTCACCAAGGAAGACTTGAACACAATCGTGAGAAAAGCCAAGAAACTTGGACTTGGCGGCAATGGTTCCCCTCGCCAAGACATTGAGGAATACATAGGCTCCAAGGCAGTGCTCGACTATGATCCGATAAAGTATTATCTCGACCACTTGCCAGGGTGGGATGGCAAGAATCATGTGGCGGCATTGTTTAGTAGAATCCCCGGCATCACGAGCGAACAACTGGGATGGTGCGCCACTTGGCTTCGTTCGGCCGTGGCTCATTGGCTTCATCTCGATACGCTCCATGGCAATGAGGTGACACCCATCCTCATCGGGCAACAGGGTTGTGGCAAGAGTACCTTTGCCAATCGTCTCTTGCCAGAGGAGTTGAGATGCTACTTCCTCGATCATATCAATTTTGGCAATAAGTTTGACTCTGAGATGGCACTCACCCATAACCTCTTTGTCAACATAGATGAGTTGGCTAACATGGGACCTTCTCAGCAGGGAAAGTTGAAGCAAACACTCTCCAAGGTGAAGGTGAATGGTCGCCCTATCTTTGGTAGAAGCCAAGCCGACCGTCCTCGTTATGCTTCGTTCTTGGCTACCACCAACGATGAGCATCCGCTTTGCGACCCTACGGGAAGCCGCCGATTCATCTGCATCCGCATACCTGCTGGTGCTTATATCGACAATGCCTCCCCGATAGATTATGCTCAACTCTATGCGCAAGTGATATATGAGTTGAAGGAGCAATCCGTTCCGTACTGGTTTACTAATGATATGGTGACTCGCATACAGGAGTGCAATTATCCCTATTTCAAAACCGATGATATGGAGGTGATGCTGAAGGCTTGTTTTCAGGCACCTCAGGGTGATGGTGGAAAATGGATGCTTGTGTCAGAAATCTTTGATAGTTTGCACCGATTGTATCCGATGCTCATATCCGACCATCGTACCAAGATTCGTATTGGTCAGGCCATGCGATTCTTGGGATGTGATACCAAGCGTACCAATCGTGGTCAAGCCTATCTGCTCGTATCGAAGTATGCTGCCTAGGCGAGTAAAAGTGTGGTGTCGTGTGGTGTGAGTGAGGTGTCAGCGCTTACACCACACACCATATAAATGTCAGATATACAAAAAGATATGCCTTGCGGAGTGAGGTGTGAGATAGAAAAACAAAGCTATCTGTCAGTAGGTGTATTTTGCCGTCTAGGAGGGCGCATGACTGTCCTCCCTGAACAGCCTGGCTGTTCTACCTGTGCAGTCAGACTGTCCTAGGCAGACAGTCTAGTCGGGATAAGCAGTCGTATTTTAAAAGTACTACTATCATTTCTTAGTAGCATTACTATTCATTGTTAATCATAAAAGAATAAGAAAATGTCAAATGAAATCAATTTTGGTGCAGTATGCCCAATGGCATCCTGCAAGAGAAACGCTCAGTGCGTTCGTTATGCCAATTACCTCAAGGCTAAAAATGAGGAAGATAGTTACCAGGTGCTCAATTTTGACCGCATATCTTATGATGCAGACAAGGGTTGCTCTCATTTCTTGGTGTGGGAGAAACAGCGTTGGGCGAAAGGTTTCCGTAGGATGTTCCGTACGATGCCAGTTTGCAATACCCATTATTTTTGGACTCGTACGCCTTACCTCAGTGAGTCCTCTTATTGTCGTGCCAAGCGAGGAGCTCTCCTCATCGACCCCAATATGCAATCCGCCCTCTTGAAGGTTTTCGAGCGCAATGGGGCGGATATTAGCATCGGCTTCGATGAGTATGTGATGCAAGATATACTGGTGGAGGGCTGAGATAGTCCTCCATCTCATCAGGCTATAGCTTCAGCCATAGTCGCATCAGTTGGTCGTCTATATAATAAACGGAGAGAGAGGTGGAAACCAAATGATATTCCATCAGTTTCTTGATGGCACTCTGAATGCTGCTGGCAGACCGCAAGTTGTGCCTTTTGATAAACGCCATGGAGGTAATCTGTTGTGTTCTCCCTTCTTTGGCGATGGCGTAGAGCAGTTCCTTTTGTGGGAGAGAGAGGCGAGAAAGCATCTCGCTAAATTTGTGGTCGTTGTCCAATATCATGGAGTGGATAATGCTTTCTATCATGGAGGGAACAGCCTCCTGCCCTAGGTCTGTTTGATTGAAAGCCTCATGTATTACCTTCTGCACATAGTAGGTATTACCATCAAAAGTACTGTATGCCAAGGAGATAGATTCTGTTTCTATCTCCTTGCCAAACTTATGGAATAGATTCGTGGCAAACTCCGTATATTTGTCGAGAGGAATCACATCGAGGTTCATGATGTCAGCACTGTTGTAGAAGGGGTGTGCTTTCTCAGAAAACATCTTGGTAATGAGATGTCGTTCGCTTCCGGAGAATATGAAGTTGGCATTGCTGCATTTTTGAATATGTGTTCTGAGAATAGCTTCCATGTTCTTCTCTGGATAGTAACAGATTTGCTGAAATTCATCGATGGCGATGATACATTTCTTTTCAGCTTGTTCCAAACATGAGAAAATCTCATCTAGTGTATAGAGAGGGTTGGAGATGTCACCGAGTGACAGATTGAAGGTCGGTGTGTTGGAAACTGGGTCATAGCCGAAACAGCCGTTGATGGATTTTAGGGTATTGACTACCATTTTCAACATTTTAGCTCCTCTATGAGCAGCTTGTTCAAAGACTGCTTTCCCTAGCTCAAAGGTAAACTCATGGATGCTTGATGTGCGAAGGATGTCTATGGAGATGGTGATGAAGTTTTCCTTGATGGTGGGAGATTCCAAGCAAAAGTCAATCAATTTACTTTTGCCCACACGTCTTGCAGCCATCAGTACAATATTCTCACCATTTGTTACCTTGGTGATGATTCTCTCTGCTTCCATTTTTCTGTCGCAGAAATATTCTGGCTTGATATAGCCTGTGATAATAAAAGGGTTCTCCATGCTGTAACTATTTGATATTCGGCTGCAAAGATAATTATTTATTTTGAATTATGCAAATCGCATAATGCAATTTGCATAATTTTAATAGAAGGTGTGTTTAAGTTATCAGAATGCGATTTTTACATATTTCCTAGGCTTTAAGAAATATTTAATGCTTTTTCTGATATACTCTTACGTAGTCGATATAGTATTTCATAGGGAAGGCTTTGTCGTCGATGGTGCCACCGTTGTCACCACCAATCGCTAGGTTGAGGAGAATGTATTGTGGTTTTTTGAAAGGCTGGGCTTCCTTGCCCAGTTTGCCATTCACAGCTTCACTCTGCTTGATTTCATTGAGCAGTTCATCGTCTAGATAGATGCGGATGGACTCTTCGTCCCAATCCATTCTCCAGATATGGAATTTCTTAGCCCATTTGCTGTCTCGGTCGGTGAAATGACTGAAAGGGATGGCTTTGCTGTTCCAGCGAGCCACGTATGGCTGCTCCGTTCCCCAACAAGCATTTGCAAGGATATGGGGAACGCCTTGCTTGCGATAAAACTCCATGATGTCAATTTCACCATTTGAAGGCCATTCCATCCCTCTTCCCAGGAGCCAAATGGCAGGCCAGGCTCCCGATGCGGTAGGGATTTTTGCTCTCACTTCCACTCTTCCATAGAGAAACTCTTTCTTTTGTGCTGTATTGAGAAGAGCAGAAGTATAGCGGATGTTTTCCACATTTTGTGGCCATCGCTGGCTATTCTTGTCATAGCCTGGATTCTTTCTTTCCTTCTTCTCCTTCTTAGCCTCTATGACGAGGCATCCTCCCTTGCAATAGGCATTGGCAGGCTGATACCACTGGTCTTCATGATTGCGCTGGAATCCAATCTCGTAATTCCATACAGTAGAGTCGGGGCGACCATTGATATTAAATTCATCGCTCCAAACCAATTTCCATTCCTCTTGATCTTGTGCAAAGCTGCTTGTACACATTGCCGCCAAAAAGGCGCAACATATCATTCGTTTGATGTTCATCATGTTTCAGAGTTGTTAAAATGTCAGTTATTGTTGTTATTAAAATAAGTCGAAACGGCATATAGTGGCACATTCGTCAACCAATCTTGCTCCCTATAGTCTGACATAGAGAATCTGATGCCGTGGGTTTCAGGGTGAGACGATACAAAAGAGGAGAGAGATTTTGAACGTAAATTCTCCTCAGCTTTGGCTTCTATGGGGACTATTTGTGAATCTTGTTGGATAAGGAAGTCTATTTCCAACTTTGCATCATTGCAGTAGTAGAAAACTGATGTGTCTCTCGTTGCAACGAGCTGTGACATAACGAAATTCTCAGTGAAGGCACCTTTCGATTCTTCCATGCCATTTTCTGCGACCAACAAGTCTTTGGCTTCGGTCTCATTCATGGCTCCCAATAATCCACAGTCGAGAAGAAAGAGTTTGAAACTAGCTATATCTACATAGAATTTCAAAGGTTTCTTGGGTTCCTTGACTCTTTCTGCTTTATATACCAATCCTGCATCCATCAACCATTGTATAGCGACCTCGAAATCCTTGGCTCTACCACCAGGCTTAGCCACGCCATAGATAAATTTCTTGTTCTCTTTTACAAGTTGTGACGGCATGGACTGCCATACCATATTGATTCGGTTGGACTCAGATGTGGGTATATGTTTAGATATATCCTTCTGATAAGAGAACAATATGTTGTTTTGAATTTCTCTTACCTGATTAGAGTCGTTGGTCTCGATGAAACACTTGACAGCCTCTGGCATTCCACCTACAAAGTAGTATTCTCTGAGTACCTTAATATATTGGGATTTTAGGAGTTTGATAGTTTCCCAATCTTTCTTTTTAAGCAAATCTACCATCTGTTCATAACCTTTGGCCAATAAAAACTCATCGTATGTCATCGGGTAGATATGGAGGATGTCAACCTTTCCTACAGGAAACGACTCACCTTGGTGCATAGCTATGCCAAGCAATGAACCTGCCACTGCCACGTGGTATTCTGGAGCATTCTCGCAAAAATACTTCAATGCGGACATTCCTCTTTTTACTTCTTGTATTTCATCAAGAATAATGAGGGTCTTTCCTGCAGTGATTGTCTGTTGGGTGATGGCACCTATAGCCAGGATGATGCGTTGGATATCGTAGTCTTTCACGAACAAGTCTTTGGCGAGTTCGTTGTCATCGCAGTTGATGTATGCGACATTGGAGAATTCTGTTTTGCCGAACTCTTTTAAGATGTAGGTTTTCCCTACCTGTCTAGCTCCGGCTAAAACCAATGGTTTGCGATTTTTCTTGTCTTTCCATCTCCTTAATTGTTCTATGATGTTTCTTTGCATTTCTAAATGTCTTTAAATGAATACTTTGGCTGCAAAGTTACACTTTTCCTACCGAACTTCCAAACATTTTCAACATTTTTCCTACCGAACTTTCGGGTAAAATCAACATTTTTCCTACCGAACTTTGGAAAATTGGAAAAATAGAAGGTGTGATAAGCATGGCACACCTTCTCATTCATATCGTTATTACTTACTCACCGCCCCACTCTTTGTGTTGCTTCAAGTTCTTATCTGTATCAATCTCGTTTTGTGGAATTGGCCAAACTTCGTCTTGAGCACCACGGTAAGAACGTTCGTAATCACCTGCTCCGTAAGTTTCAAACTCCTTATTCATACGTTCAACAGCGTTCTTCCATTCACCCCAACGATAGAGGTCTGCGAAACGCAAGTCCTCGAATGCCAACTCTACACG
>FR893205.1:13412-32501 GCA_000436035.1 Prevotella sp. CAG:732
ATGCCAACTCTACACGACGCTCGTGGCGAACAATCTGGCGAAGTTGCTCCTGGCTAAGTCCTTTGCCTTCAACATCCTCAACCTTAGGCATATTGACACGCTGACGAACCTCATTGATGTATTTGGTGATTTGATCTTGGCTATAACCACCCTTCTCAATCATTGCCTCAGAGAGAGAAAGAAGTACCTCTGCATAACGAATCACGTAATAATCAAGACTTCCATCATACTCATTTGCCATATTCTCAGGTACAAACCACTTCATAATAGCTACTTGAGAAGCTGAAGGAATCTTCTTGCCATCAGGATTTGTTGTTTTATCATAGTCATAAGTATCATTGAGCCACTTCATACCAGGAACAAACAAAGTTCCCTTCAAACGTGGGTCACGATTCTCGTAGCGAGCGAAATCTGGATGATCCTTGTCGTATGCAGCCTTACCTGTTTTACCCTTGAACAAAGGAGACTTGTCGATAGGAAGACCATCTGTACAGTAATAATCATCACAGAGGTTGCGAGTTGCCTCGATAGCGTTCATAGGACCGCCCCAGCTGATACTGAATGTCTGACCTTCATTGAGACCAGGACCAGCATAGTGGATGCCCAAGATAACCTCATTACATTCCTCGTTGGCTTCAGTGAACAACTCAGAGTAGTTCTTGTAGCCATCAGTACCATCACCAGACTTGAACAAGCTATATTTGCCAATTACGTGGTTGTATGCCTCGATAGCTTCATCATAATGTTTGGTGAAGAGTGCCAATCGACCCATGATAGCGTAGGCACCTTCTTGTGTAAGGCGACCTTTGGCAGCCTTGCCCTTAACAGGAATGTTAGGGATGCAAGCCTTGAGGTCTGCCAGTACCTTGGTAGCAATCTCTTCCTTGGTGTTGCGCTCTGGCTGGCACTCTGCCAATGTCAAAGGCTTATCCAAGTAAGGAACATCACGGAAGACAGATACGAGGTTGCAATAACCCAAGGCACGGAGTGCGATAGCCTCGCCCTTGTAAGCACCCTTTTGAGCATCGGTCATTTCCATACCATCCACCTTCTCTATCAAGGCGTTGCAACGCTTGATTAACTCATAGTTAGAGTTCCAATATTTGGAGAAGCACTCGTCGTTTGCTGTGGATGTGCCTTTTGCTATAGAAGATCCTAACATCCATTGTCCCCATGAGTGACCACCATTGTCGGTACAAGTTTCACGGCATAGGAAACCAAACTTCCAATTATCAATATAGTCATTGAACAAATCGCCGTCTTGCATGGCATCATAACAGCCAGTAAGTGCCATCAAGGCATCACTCTCAGTCTTCCAGAAGTTACCGCTGGAAATCTCGTTTGGGTTGTTGATATCGAAGAAGTCGTCAGAGCAAGATGTGGCAGATAACGCCAAGATACCGCAAAGCGACAAGCTCTTCATATAGTTGAATATATTATTCTTTTTCATTGTATAGTCCTCCATGATTTAGAAGTTAATATTAACACCGAAAGAGAAACTCTTCATGTTAGGGTGGATATCGTTACGTGAGTCACCGCTGGTCTTCTCAGGATCGTAGTTGTCAAGAGAGGTGATGGTGAGAAGGTTAGTTGCAGCGAAGTAAACACGAATCTTGGATACACCCCATTTTGCCAACTGGTCGAATGTGTAGCCCAATTCCAAGTTCTTCAAGCGCAAGTAGTCTGCCTTGGAGAGCCAGAATGATGAGTATTCGTTGTTGAAGGAATTACCCAAGCGTGGCATAGAACCATTTGGGTTCGTTTCTGACCAACGATCCAACCAACGGTCGGTGCGGTTTCCTTGCCAGTCATTGGTAGATTCCCAGTTATAACGATAGATACCAGTTACACCCTGCCAAAGCATAGAGAGGTCGAGGTTCTTCCAAGTACCGCCCATGTTGATACCGATGGAATACTTAGGGAATGGGTTACCGATAATGACACGATCGTCTGGAGTAATGTCGCCATCATTATTTGTATCTTGATACATAATATCGCCAAGTTTTGGCTCCAGACTGTTCTGAAGAATCTTCTGACCCTTAGAGTTGGTACGGTTCAAGTCTTCCTCTGTACGATAGATACCGATAGCCTTGTAAGCATAGTATGAACCGATAGGCTCGCCGATTCTATTGATGGTAGAACCGCTGATACGCTCCTCCAAGCCACCCATGTAGAGAACTTCATTCTTTACATTTGTGATGTTGAATCCAGCATTCCAAGTGAAGTCGCCCTTGCGATCATTATAGTTGACGCTCCATTCCCAACCACGGTTGCGAACCTCACCAACGTTCTGGTAAGGAGCATCCAAAGAACCGAGGAACATACCTGGCATAGAGAGCTGCATCAAAATGTCGGATGTCTTGCGGTCGAACCACTCGAAAGAGGTCGTAATCTTGTTGTTCAAGAAACCGAGGTCAAGACCTACGTTGACGTTGCGGGTTGTCTCCCACTTGATGTCCTCATTAGGAACAGACTTCTGTACAAGACCTGCCTGTGGATTGCTACTTTGGTCGAAATAATAGTTACCGCTGGCTGCGTATGTAGCTGAGTAAGGATAATTACCAATTTCCTGGTTACCTAACTTACCCCAAGAGAAGCGCAACTTACCGAACATCCACTTGCTCTGCTGCTCCATAAACTTCTCACTTGTGAAGACCCAACCCAAAGATACTGATGGGAAGGTAGCATAGCGGTGAGCCTTTGGCATACGAGAAGAACCATCTCGACGGATGTTGAACTCGAAGAGGTACTTGTTGTCGTAGTCATATTGCAAGCGACCGAAGAATGACTGCAAGCGATAGGCCCCGGCGTTACCTGCTGTATTAGGGTTCTTGGTACCACCATCCTGTTCGTAGATATTGTTGGTAGGGAAGCCTTGCTTAGATGCAGTGAGGTTCTCTGTGTCGTAACCGATGATAGAGTGACCGAGCAATGCACTAACCGTGTGGAGACCGAAACGCTTGTTGTAAGTCAAGAGGTTCTCATTGGTCCACATGGTCTCACGATAAGTATAATCGGTGAGTTGGTTGTTGACGGTAGCTACCTTCAACATATTGCCCTCTGCATCATAGCGAGCGTCTTCACCATTTGGAGAATAGCCCTTGGTTACCTGATTATAATAGGTATAAGCATAGCTGGTCTGGAACTTCAAGCCATCATAGATGTCAAGACCGATGGTAGCCTTTCCGTTGAAACGCCAAGCATTGTTCTTGTTATAGCCCTTGTAGATAGCCTCCAATGGGTTCTTGAAGTTCTCGGCGTTTGTAATAGAGCCATCTACATAGCCATAATGGTTGTTGGTAGAGTAGCGAGTAGGAACGGTAGGACGAGCAAACCATGAGATATAACGCATGATACCGCCTTCTCCACCTACGCTAGTGCCTGGAGAAGTAACATCATTGAAGTTACCAGAAACGTTCAAACCGAAAGTGAAGCGCTTGTACTTGGAATCCACATTAGAACGGAAGCCCACCTTGCGAACACCTGTACGCAGCATGATACCATCCTGGTCAGAGAAGTTGACGGATGTCATAAAGTGAGTCTTATCTGTACCACCCGATACAGAAACGTGATGCTGCTGCATGTGACCTGTTCGCATAATGGCATCGAGCCAGTCTGTATTAGCATAATGGTCTGGATCTGAGCCTGTTCTTAATTTTTCGAGAGCTTCTGCACTATAGGTTCCTGGGTTGATTTCATTACGCATGACAGCCCAATTGTAGCTATCAAGGAAGTTTGGCAATACAGTAGCACTTTGGATAGAATAGCTTCCACCATAGTTGACCTTGACAGCACCTGCACTACCTTTCTTGGTCGTAATCAAGATGACACCATTGGCTGCACGTACACCATAGATGGCTGCTGAGGCAGCATCCTTCAAAACAGATACGTTCTCAATGTCGGAAGGTGCAATATCGCTGATTTGGCTCAAAGTACCCTCTACACCATCAATCAAAACCATAGGGTTGCTATTGCCGAAGGTTCCGACACCACGAATGCGAATCTCAGGGTTATCGTCACCTGCTTGGGCACCACTCTGAGTGATGTTGACACCCGTCATACGACCTTGCAGCAAGGTAGCTGTATTGGCAACTGGAACACCTTCTATATCCTTAGATGTGATGGCTGATACAGAACCGGTAAGGTTAGCTTTCTTTTGTACACCATAACCTACTACAACAGTCTCTTCGAGCATGTTGGAGTCATCCTTCATGGTGACATTGATAGGGCTACCTGTCCAAACAATGGTTTGTGACTTGTAGCCAATAGAAGTAATGGTAATTTTGGCTCCTTTCTTTACGTCTCTGATGGTGAAGTTACCATCTAAATCCGTAACTGCCCCCCCACTTTGACCATCTATTCTGATGGTAGCACCAATGATAGGTTCTCCGTTAGAGTCCTTTACATTACCTGTACAGGAATTCTGCTGCTGAGTAGCAGTTGCAATTGCAGAATTGCTTTGAGCTGCTAATGCAGAGACGGCACAAGATGGTGACATAGCACCAAGAAGAGCCGCAAAATACAAATTCGCTCTTTTGTTCATAGGTCTAAATTGTTTATTGTTAGTTATTAGTTAATTATTTCTTTGCAAGGTGATGCGATTCTGTTTTTGGGGAATCGCTTTTATTTGCATTTGATTACTTTTACCCAATCTACCCACATTTCTGCTGGGAGATCTTCGTCATGTATTTCTCCTGGCCAAGTAGGTTGCCCATTGAGCGTCCCGCCAAGAGAACAGTTGAGGATGATGTCAAACTTCAAATCGCAAAATGGAAACTGCATCTTCTCTTTTGCCAAGTTTTGGTTGTTGTATCTGAAAGTTTCCTTTCCATCTACGTAGAAGATAACAGCATCTTCCTTTCTTTCGGCAGCATAGACATGGAATTGGGTGACATCGAAGTTAGGGTCTCTGTTAGGGTTGGTAACACCTGCAGAACCTGTCTCTCCATTAATGTAATAGGTATGTACCGTCTGGTAGAATTCCATGGGAGTATTCTGCACCCATTCCATGATATCGACTTCTCCACTCTTAGGCCAAGGCTTTCCGTTGATAGGCATCTGCCAGATGGCAGGGAAGAGTCCACGTGCTCTTTTCGTCAACTTGGCTCTTACCTCAACGCGCGTATTCTTATCGAATCCTTGGATGGTGTGAATGCCGCCATTTTTATAGTGTCCGTCGGTTTTGCTCGCTTTTAGCTTGAGATAACCGTCTTCCACTCTCACGTTCTCATATCCTTTGACGTACTCGAAGTGTTGAGCCCATGCCACCTTGTTGAAATCGCAGAGTTTCCAAACTTTAGGATTTGGGATGGAGGCTGTGGTGTTGAAGTCGTCTAGGAATATGATCTTTTCATTGTTGACTTCTTTTTGTGCCTCAAATGCAGCCACATTATTAATACAAGGACAGCCTCTTGCGTCGTCGAAGACGATTCTTAAGCCATTGGTCTTGATCTTGTCGAAGCGAAGGATTCGCTTGTAGCCGATGGTGGTCGTCTCTTCCTTCTGCTGGAGCTTCACCCAGTTCTTGCCTTGGAGGTAATATACTGAGAAGGCTTTCACTCGCTGTCCCAATGGGATGTATTCTTGAAGCATCAGGCGTGAGATTTCTTTTGCCTTCGGCAAGCGGAACTCGATGCTCGCACCCTTTCTCTTGTTGGATGCCCAATAGGTATCATACTGATTGTCAGTGATGTACTTGCCTGTATGCTTACCCTGACTGTTATCTACCTTTGGTGTGATGCCCTTGAGCACGTTGACTGCCAGCTCTTGCTGAATCTTCTTGTGGAAGTTGACTGCGTTGGCTGAGTCGATAGGGTGTATCAGTCCGTCTTTATCCACTGGGAAGTTGAGGAGGAAGGTGGCGTTGTGACCTACACTTCTATAATAGAGGTCGCAAAGTTCATCCACGGTCTTTACCTTGCTGTCTTCACTCTCGTGATAGAACCATCCCGGACGGATGGAGACATCGCATTCGGCTGGTGTCCACTGGTCGCCGTCTTCCCAACCGTATTGCAGTTGCTTGTAGTTAGGGTAACCTGGATAAACGGTGTTGGAAGGTATCATCGACCAACAGGTCTCGCCTGCAAATCCGCTTTCGTTTCCCACCCATCTGCAACCTGGTCCTCCGTCGCCGAAGATGGTTGCTTGAGGTTGTAGGCTATCCACAATCTGGTAGAGTTTAGGGAACTGGTAGTAATTTCTTCTGTCGATGGTGCGCTTCTCTTGTGCGCCGCCATACCAACCGTCACCGCCGTTGGCTCCGTCAAACCAAACCTCGAATACATCGCCATAGTTGCTGAGCAATTCCTTGAGTTGTCTCTGGTAGTAACCTACGTAATATTCAGAGCCATAACTGGTTTGGTTTCTGTCCCAAGGCGAGAGATAGACGCCGAACTTGAGACCGTATTTCTTGCAAGCCTTGGAGAGTTCTCCTACGATGTCGCCCTCACCGTTCTTATAGGGAGTATTGCGGATGCAATAGTCGGTGGTGTGGGTAGGCCAGAGGCAGAAGCCATCGTGGTGCTTGGCGGTGATGATGACACCTTTCATGCCAGCGGCGGCGAGGGTCTTTGCCCATTGCTCGCAATCCAGTTTCTTAGGATTGAAGGTCTTCACATCGCTGTTGCCGTAGCCCCATTCCTTGTCGTTGAACGTATTCAGTCCGAAGTGAATGAAAGCGTAGGTCTCCATCTTTTGCCATTCCACTTGTTTGGCAGTAGGAGTAGGGAGCACAGGTTCCACTTGTTGGGATTTTCTTTGTGCTGTTGCCGGCATCATCGCTAAGCATAGCATGATGCCAGTGAGAAGGCTTTTCTTCATGTCGTTTAGGTTTTGTTCTTAATTTTTTTTCTCGTACATAATGTTGGTACTTCTTCCTTTAGGGCTGGATGGTCATGAGCCTGTGTCTTGCCATCAAGCAAGCGCCGAGTACGCCGGCTTTACCTTTCAGGGTGGAAGTGACGATCTTAGAATCTTCATTCATGATATTGAGAGAGAATTTCTTGATTCCCATGTTGACCGGTAGTGTGATATAGTCGCCTGTTGCCGACATCTCGCCTCCGATAACGAGCATCTCTGGATTGAAGATATTGATGACTCCTGCCAGTTGCTTGCCCAGTTCGTCTGCCACCTTCTGTAGGGTGGCGAGGCTGAGTACGTCTTCTTTGGCGATGGCATCGAGAATGTCTTGCAAGGTCAGCTCTTCCTTTCGGTTGACCACCTTGTCGGAGAGAATGGATTGTTTGCCAGCCAGGAGTTGTTCTGTCAACTTTCTCTTGAGTGCTCTTCCCGACACTTCCGTCTCCACGCATCCTATTTTTCCGCAGTGGCAGATGATGTCGTTGTTGTAGCCTGGCATGTGACCAAATTCCCCGGAATATCCCGACTTGCCGTAGTAGAGTTTGCCGTCGATGATGATACCGATTCCGATGCCCCAACATACGTTGACGAAGACCACATCCTTGAGTCCTTTGCAGCATCCCTTGATGAGTTCGGCGTAGGTCATGCTCCTAGTGTCGTTCTCGATGCAAACAGGGAGTTGGATCATCTCTGAAATCTTTTGGGTCAGTGGTATATCCGTGAAGGTGAACATATTGTAGGCTCTGCCTTCGAATGGATTTACACGTTCCGCTACGTTGACACAGACATTCAGGATGTCGTCCCTCTTGATGGGCAGCGTGTCGATGAAGTCATTGATGATGCTTCCCAGTTGCTCCAGGTTTTCTGGGGTGTTCTCATATCGGTAGGGAACTCTTGTCTTCTCGACGATGAGGTTGCCGCAGAAGTCGCTTGCCGCCAGTGCCAAGCAATCCATCTCAGGATTGGCGCCGATGAAATAGCCTGCAGTAGGGACTAAGTCATAGACCATTGGGATGCGGCCCGTAGCGTTGTCTTTCTTTCCGATTTCCCTGGCCAGTCCCATAGACATCAACTCGTTGAGGGCGCTTGTGGCAGTAGGTAAGCTTACCCCAGCAGCCTTTGACAATTCGGGAATTGTCGAGGAGCCTTGTGCTATGAAAAGGTCTAGGAGTCGCTTAGGAACCATTGTCTTTCGATTTATCTTATTAATATATTTTATTAAGTCTAACCGCATAACTAATATTTTTTAGTTGCAAAGATAGTCTTTTTATGAATTGGTTGCTACTTTTCTTAGTTAATAAAGATTAAAACGAGCAATTTTCTTCAATTATTCCTTCTTTTATAGCCTTGAAATCTACCTATACCTTATTTATATATAAGGGAGTTACACTTTTAGCACTGCCACTATAGATTCTCCATAAGTGTTTGATATAGTGTAAAATGACAAATACTAAGAGACACAGGATAGCCAAAAACGAGAAAATGCGGGCGTTTTAGAATTATTAACCCAAAAATCGCACCAACTAATGGATAAAAACTCTATCTTTGCAAAATAAAATATTTTAGTAATTCAGAAGTACAAAATAAAAGATATTAATTAGTAGTTATGCGTGTAATCATTGAGAAAGATTATGACCAGCTTTCTAAGTGGGCAGCTGATCATGTAATTGAGACCATCAACAAGTTTCAGCCATCCGCTGAGCGTCCTTTTGTGTTAGGTTTGCCTACAGGTTCTTCACCTATGGGTATGTATGCCAATTTGGTAAAAGCTGTGAAGGAAGGCAAGGTTTCCTTCAAGCACGTTATCACCTTCAATATGGATGAGTACGTAGGTCTTCCTGAGTCACACCCAGAGAGCTATCACTCATTCATGGCCACCAACTTGTTCAATCACATCAATTGTCCAAAGGAGAACATCCACATCCTGAATGGCAATGCCGAGAACTTGGTGGAAGAGTGCCGTCATTATGAGCAGATGATAGAGGATGCTGGTGGCATCGACCTCTTCATTGGCGGTATCGGTCCTGATGGACATATCGCTTTCAATGAGCCTTTCTCTTCTCTTACTTCACGTACCCGTGTGAAGACACTCACCACCGATACCAAGATTGCCAACTCTCGTTTCTTCGACAACGACCCTGAGAAGGTGCCAAGCTTGGCATTGACCGTAGGTGTGGGCACCGTCATGGATGCCAAGGAGGTGATGATTCTCTGCAATGGCCACAACAAGGCTCGTGCTTTGCAGGCTGCCATCGAAGGTCCTGTGACACAGGCTTGGACCATCAGTGCCTTGCAGCTCCATAAGCATGGTATCATCGTTTGCGACGAGTTGGCAACTGATGAGTTGAAGGTAGGTACATATCGCTATTTCAAGGATATAGAAAAAGACAATCTTTAAAATTTATAATCAGATGAGACTCAATTTAAGTTCACAAATCGTACTGAATAAGGTACCCGTTGAGTTCTACAAGCCTAAGACAACCGTAGAATACTCAGAAATCTCCAGAATGGAGAAGATTCATACCGACATCTTCGCTTCCATGAACGAGGGGGCTGCTCATGTGGCTGATGGCATCGAGGCAGGCATCAAGGCAGCCCAGCATGAGGGTAAGTTCTATGTGATGGCATTGGGAACCGGTTCTTCCTTGACTCCGGTCTATGAGGAATTGATTCGCCGATACGAGGAGAAGAAGCTGAGCTTCCGTAATGTGGTGGTCTTCAATTCGTATGAGTACTACCCATTGCAGAAGGAAAGTTCTATCCGCTGCATCAACCAGTTGAAGGAGCGTTTCCTCGACCACGTGGATATTTCTGAGCAAAACATCTTCTCTTTGGATGGTTTCGTGGCACAGAACGCTGTGCAGGATTGCTGCCGTCTCTATGAGCAGCGCATCAAGACCTTCGGTGGCTTGGATGTGGCACTCTTGGGTATCGGTCGTATGGGTAATATCGCTGCCAACGAACCGGGTTCTGGTATTCAGTCTGTGACTCGTCTCATCTTGATAGGCAACACCTCTCGTGAGGAGATGGAGAACAGTGGAAAGACCAAGGAGTCGGTGCCTCCATGTTCCTTGACTATGGGTATCGCCACCTTGCTCTCAGCCAAGGCTATCTACCTGACTGCCTGGGGCGAGGAGAAGTCTGAGATTATGCAGAAGGTAGTGGAGAATGGTATCACCGATACCTTGCCTGCTTCTTTCCTCCAGACGCATCCGAATGCTCACGTGGTACTCGACTTGAGTGCTGCTGCCCATCTCACTCGCATCGAGCATCCATGGCTTGTTACTTCCTGCCAGTGGACCGACAAGTTGGTGCGCTCTGCCTTGGTATGGCTCTGCCAGAAGATACACAAGCCTATCCTGAAGTTGACCAACAAGGATTACAACGAGAATGGATTGAGTGAACTTTTGGCTCTCTATGGCTCTGCCTACAATGCCAACATCAAGATATTCAACGACTTGCAGCATACCATCACGGGATGGCCTGGTGGCAAGCCTGATGCCGACGATACTTATCGCCCAGAGCGTGCCAAGCCATATCCAAAGCGTGTCATCGTCTTCTCGCCACACCCAGATGATGATGTCATCTCCATGGGTGGTACCATCCGTCGTTTGGTACAGCAGAAGCACGACTTGCATATCGCCTACGAGACATCTGGCAATATTGCCGTGGGAGATGAGGAGGTAACAAGATTCATGCACTTCATCAATGGCTTCAACCAGATTTTCGCCGATTCCAAGGATAGTGTCATCTCTAATAAGTATAAGGAAATCAAGCAATTCTTCGCACAGAAGAAGGAGGGCGACTTCGATACCAAGGACATCCTGACCATCAAGGGTTTGATACGTCGTGGCGAGGCTCGTACCGCTTGTACCTACAATCAGATTCCTTTGGATCATGTACACTTCCTCGACTTGCCTTTCTATGAGAGTGGAAAAATCGAGAAATTGCCTATGACAGAGAAGGATGTGGAGATTGTTCGCCATCTCTTGCAAGAGGTGAAACCTCATCAGATCTATGTGGCAGGCGACCTTGCCGACCCTCATGGCACCCACAAGAAATGTACAGATGCCGTCTTGGCTGCCATCGACTTGGAGAAGGAAGCTGGCGCAGAGTGGCTCAAGGATTGCCGCATCTGGATGTATCGTGGCGCTTGGGCAGAGTGGGAGATTGAGAACATCGAGATGTGCGTGCCATTGAGCCCAGAGGAGTTGAGAGCCAAGAGAAACTCTATCCTCAAGCATCAGTCACAAATGGAGAGCGCACCTTTCTTGGGTAATGACGAACGATTGTTCTGGCAACGTGCCGAAGACCGCAACCGAGGTACCGCTCAGCTTTATGATGGCTTGGGCTTGGCTTGCTATGAGGCCATGGAAGCTTTTGTGGAATACAAACCATTATAATCAGAAAACACGCTGTTGTAATCATTGTTATACTATTCAATACATAGATTTCTAACTTAGATTAAATATTAAAATGAAGAAAATCAGACAAGTACTGTCGTTGTTCACGCTGACTGCGATGTTGGGCGGTATGCCAACATCTGCAGTCGCTGCCGACATCAATATTATCCCTGTGCCAGTGAAGACACAGAGACTGTCAGGTGAGTTTATCTTGCCACAAAAGGTGGCTATTTCCTATAACACTGCTGAGGGAAAGGCTATTGCCCAGTATCTTGCCGATAAGTTGAATGCCTCTACTGGTTATGAGGTGAACGTGGGGGCAAAGAAGGCGAACATCACCATCCAAATCTCTCCTTCTATGAAAATGGCTGAGGAAGGTTATAGCTTGAGAGTTTCTTCCAAGGGTGTGACTATTAAGGCAAAGACGGGAAAGGGTGCTTTTTATGGCATGCAGAGTTTTATGCAACTGTTGCCTGCCCAGATAGAAAGCCCAACCAAAGTGTCGGGTGTGAAATGGGTGGCTCAGTGCTGTGACATAGAGGATGCTCCTCGTTTCGGTTATCGTGGTTTTCATGTGGATCCTTGTCGCCATTTCATGACCGTGGAGAATGTGAAGAAAGAAATCGACATCATGTCTATGTTCAAGGTCAACACCATGCACTTCCACTTGACGGAAGACCAAGGTTGGCGCATCGAGATCAAGAAATATCCTAAGTTGACTTCCATTGGTGCATACCGAAAGGAGGGGGACGGTTCCATTTATGGTGGTTACTATACACAGGAGCAAATCAAGGACATCGTGGATTATGCTGCCAAGCGATATATCACGGTGATTCCTGAGGTGGATATTCCTGGACACATGATGGCTGCTATTGCGGCTTATCCAGAACTTTCCTGCAAGGGGAAGCCTGGTTCTCCTAGAATCGTATGGGGCGTAGAGGATATCGTACTATGCCCTGGCAAGGAGGATATGTTCCGTTTCTTGGAGGATGTGTTCCGTGAGATGGTGCCTCTCTTCCCAGGCAAATACTTCCATATCGGTGGTGATGAGTGCCCGAAGGTGAGTTGGAAGAATTGTCCTGCTTGTCAGAAGCGCATCCAGAATGAGGACTTGCAGGCTGATGGCAAGCATTCCGCCGAGGAAAGGCTCCAGAGCTATGTCATCAGAAGAATGGAGAAACTCTTGGCGCAATATGGCAAGAAAATCATCGGCTGGGATGAGATATTGGAAGGTGGATTGAGCCCGGATGCCACAGTGATGTCTTGGCGAGGCACACAGGGTGGCATTGATGCGGCACTCCAAAAGCACGATGTCATCATGACTCCTGCATGGGGTGGTGGCTTGTATCTCGATTACTATCAGGGAGATAGAAAGGTGGAGCCGGTAACTATCCAGAGTTCACCAGTTTATCTCTCCCAAACCTACAACTACAATCCGGTGCCTGATACTTTGAAGACCTTGGGCTTGAGTCAGCACATCTTGGGTGTGCAGTGCAACAACTGGTCGGAGTATATGTATTCCAATGCCAAGCGAGAGTACCAAATGTATCCTCGTGCCTTGGCGCTTGCCGAGATTGCTTGGTCGCCACTCAACCGGAAGAACTTCAAGGACTTCTGCCGTCGCTTGGATGCCAACTGTGTTCGCTTGGATGAACATCATGCTCGTTATCATATCCCATTGCCAGAACAACCGAATGGCTCTTGCGACAAGGTGGTCATCATTCGTGATACGACCGTGACCTTTACCACCTCTCGTCCGATGAAGATGGTATATACCTTGGACGGTACGACGCCTCAGCCGACCTCAGCTGTCTATCAGCAACCAATCCCTGTCAGTGGCAATGCCATTATCAAGATAGCTACCGTCTTGCCTTCAGGAAAGATGAGTAGGGTGAGAACGGTAGTGGTGGAGAAGCAAGACTATGCCCCTGCCGCTATTGTGGCAGAGCCAAAACAAGGTTTGAAGGTGCGCAGAGTGAAGGGCAACTATCTTCGTGTAGATGAACTCAACTGGACCGACTCCGTATGGCAGGAAAGCGTAATCGCTCAACCTAACGAGATGAAAATCAAGCAGGAAGAGGATGCAGCTACCCTAAGAGGAGCCAACAACTATGCCGCTATTGCCGAGGGATACATCTATGTTCCTGAGGATGGCGTATATTATCTCTGCTCTCGCCTTGACCAACTCTGGATAGACAACCAGTTGGTGATAAGCAACGAGGGTGAGGTGAAGGCAGTATCTTCTCGTGATACCTCCTTGGCATTGGCAAAAGGTTTGCATCCAGTTAAGATGGTGTTCCTATCGAATATCATCGGTGGATGGCCTGGCTGGTGGAGTGACCTCTCTGTAGAAATGAGAAAGGACACTGCCACGAAATTCTCGAAAGTGTCAAGTGAGCAGTATTGCCACTAATATTTGTATAAAATCTATTACGTTTTATAATATGATGAAGAATAAACAATCCATTTTATCCATCTCACTCTTGGCTGCTCTGAGTTTGACAAGTCCTGTGACGGCGACGGCTCAAAACGAGACTCGTTGGCACAATGTGGATGTCAACCAGCAGAATCGAGAGCCTCGGCGTGCAGCTTTCTTTGCTTTCGAGGATTTGAGCAAGGCGCAAGGCTTTGACAAGAAACTGTCTGTCAACTATCTCTCCATGGAGGGAACGTGGAAGTTTAACTTTGTGAAGGATCACAACAAGCGACCTTTGAACTTCTTCAAGGCAAATTTCGATGATAGCAACTGGAAGGACTTCCCGGTACCGGGATTGTTTGAACTGAATGGCTATGGCGACCCTACCTATAAGAACGTCGGGTACGCCTGGGCTACTCAGTTTGACCCTAATCCTCCATATATCAGTGAGATCAATAACTATACGGGTTCTTATCGCCGCACTTTTGATCTTCCTAAGGATTGGAAGGGTAAGGATGTGTATTTCCACGTAGGTTCTGCCACTAGCAACCTTTCGCTTTGGGTGAATGGCAAATATGTGGGATATAGCGAGGATAGCAAGGTAGCTGCCGAGTTTAATATCTCCAAGTATCTCAAACCGGGCAAGAACTTGATTGCCATGCAGGTGATGAGATGGTGCGATGGTTCTTACTTCGAGGACCAGGACTTTTGGCGTCTGACGGGAATCGCCCGTGAGGTGTATCTCTATGCCCGTCCGAAGGCACATGTAGCCGATGTTCGACTCAATGCGGGATTGGAGAACAACTATCAGGATGGTGTGCTGGATTACGAAGTTTCGCTGACGGGTGGCAATTCCAACGTCACCGTTTCCTTGTGCGACAAGGATGGCAAGCAAGTGGCTTCTGCCTCTGGTGCGAAGGGAACCATCAAGGTGCCACAGGTGAAGGCTTGGACAGCCGAGACACCGAATCTCTATCAAGTGTATATCACGGTCAGTGGTAAGCAAGGAGTATCGGAGGTGATTCCACAGAGAGTGGGATTCCGCAACGTGGAAATCAAGAACGCACAGCTCTTGGTCAATGGCAAGCCTGTCTTGATCAAGGGTGCCGACCGACACGAGATAGATCCAGACGGCGGTTATATCGTCAGTGTGGAGCGCATGATTCAAGACATCAAGATCATGAAGCAGTTGAATATCAATGCGGTGCGCACTTGTCACTATCCTGACGATCCTCGCTGGTACGACCTTTGCGATGAATATGGTTTGTATATCACCGCTGAGGCTAACTTGGAGTCCCATGGTATGGGCTATGACGAGAAGTCGCTGGCGAAGTTCCCTGAGTATCTTCA
Organism: Prevotella sp. CAG:732; assembly: GCA_000436035.1. GTDB lineage: Bacteria > Bacteroidota > Bacteroidia > Bacteroidales > Bacteroidaceae > Prevotella. Next base: position 28,440 of record FR893205.1, read on the forward strand.
GACCCATATCGAGCGCAACGAGGGCAATGTGAAGACCTTTGTGAACCATCCTTCCATCATCGTGTGGAGTTTGGGCAATGAGGCGGGCTATGGCATCAACTTCGAGAAGACATACGACTGGGTGAAGGCTTACGACAAGACTCGTCCGGTGCAGTATGAGCGTGGTGGTTATGACAGCAAGACCGACATCTACTGTCCGATGTACATCGACTATGAGGAGAGCGAGAAGTATTGTCAGAGTGATGGCACCAAACCTTACATCCAGTGTGAGTATGCCCATGCGATGGGTAACTCTGAGGGTGGATTCAAGGAGTATTGGAACTTGATTCGCAAATATCCAAAGTATCAGGGTGGATATATCTGGGACTTCGTGGACCAAGGTCTTCGTGACAAGAGTCCTATCACAGGCAAGGAAATCTTCACCTATGGTGGCGACTATGGTCGTTATCCTGCCAGCGACTACAACTTCAACTGCAATGGTATCATAGCCCCAGACCGCCGTTTGAATCCTCATGCCTATGAGATTCAGTATTATCATCAGAATGTATGGATCAAGGACTTCGATGCTTCTACCGGAGCATTTAAGATATATAATGAGAACTTCTTCAAGAACATCGACGACTTGAGCTTGACGGCATCCGTGTATGCCAATGGTGTTTTGCTTTCTACGGTAGCGATTGCTGATACCAAGGGCATTGCCCCACAAGCTACACAGAACGTGAAAAGCAAGGTTCTGAAGAAAGCCATCGCTGAGGCTGAGCAGCAACATGCAGGCGAGGAAATCGCCGTCAACTTTGCCTTTGCCAGTGATGGCAAGGAACCTTTGGTGGACAAGGGACAGGTGATGGCTCGCCAGCAGTTTGTGGTAAGCAATTACAAGTTTGATAAGGTGGATACCCCTAAGAGCGGCAACATCGATGTGGAGGAAACCAACAGCTATGTGAAGGTGACGGCTGATAGAATGACCGTTACCATCGGCAAGAAGACGGGTATGATCGATTATCTCGACATCGACAAGGAACCCGTATTGAAGTTCCGCAAGAGCATCAAACCTGAGTTCTGGCGTGCTCCTACCGACAACGACTATGGTGCATCCTTGCAGAAGGAGATGCTGGTGTGGAAGAATCCTGCCATGAACTTGAAGTCGTTTGACAAGCAGGTGTTGAAGGACAGTGTGGTGCTGACCGTCCTCTTCGATATGCCAGAGGTAAAGGCACAGCTTCAGCTCCGTTATCGCATCAATGCCGCAGGCGAGGTGGCTGTGACTGAGAAGATGACCACTGACAAAGAAGCCAAGGTTGCCGACTTGTTCCGTTATGGAATGCAGTTGCAGATGCCTGCCGCTTTCTCCAAGTTGGAGTATTATGGCAGAGGTCCGGAGGAGAACTATATCGACCGTCATTCTTCTGCCTTTATCGGCAAGTATGAGTCAAACGTGAAGGATGAGTATTATCCATACGTCCGTCCTCAGGAGAGTGGCAATCATACCGACATCCGTTCCTTCTCCATCTTCAATCCTACCACAGGCAAGGGCATCACCTTTGAGGGTTATGCACCGATGGAATGCAGCGCCATCCCTTATCTCGTAGAGGACTTGGATGCTGGTTTGGAGAAAGAGCACGACTGGGGGCAGCATAGTGGCGACTTGGTTGACAAGGGCTTGGTGCAGTTGCATATCCAGCAGCGCCAGTATGGCTTGGGCTGTATCGACAGTTGGATGTCGAAGCCAATGGAAAAGTATCGTATGCACTATGGTGACAGAGAGTTTAAGTTTGTCATCAAGGCGAGATAAAAGAAGCGGCGTTTCTCTATTACAGGGAAGCGCCGCTTGCTATATGGAAATATGAAGTATTTCTATTGAATTTTCGCAAATGCGAAACTTGAATAGTTTGCTTTACACTCTTGCCACGATTTGCTCAGGAGTCAGCTCATTGTCCTTTGCCAACTGCTGATAGTCGTATCTGTCGTAAAGACCCTTCTTGATACCGAAGCAGAGCGTCTTCATGTCGCTGTCGCCATAGAAGCGAGCGATCTTCTCGCCGAATCCGCCTTCGAGCGCACCATCCTCCAGGGTAATCACCTTCTCGTGGTCAGCCTTCAGGCTTTCGAGCATCTCCTCGTCAAGACCCGTGATGTAACGAGGGTTGATGAGTGTAGCATCGATGCCTTTCTGCTCCTTCAATAGGGCAGCCACTTGCTTGCCCAAGCCATAGAAGGCACCCAGGGCCACGATGGCTACCTTGCTGCCCTTGTGGGTCATCTTGAAGCGGTTCAACTCTGAGTAATCCTCGTCAAACTGCTCGTCGCTGTGGGTCACCGCACCGCCTGGTACACGGATTGCCACTGGATGGGCTGTCTGCTGGATGCCCCAAGCCATCATCGCCTTGTACTCCTCCCAACAAGTAGGGGCGAGATAAACGAGGTTAGGGATATTGCTCAACATCGGGATGTCGTAGAAACCGATGTGGGTAATGTCGTTCATGCCATAGAGGGAAGCGCAGAAGACATTGATGACCGCAGGATTGCCATTGATGCAGAGATCCTGTGCTATCTGGTCGTAGGTGCGCTGGATGAAGGTGCTATATACATTATATACCGGACGGATGCCGCCCTTCGCCATGCCGGAAATCATTGCTACGGCTTGCTCCTCGGCGATGCCTACATCTACATGCTGTGCACCAGCTTCCTCACGACGAGCCTTGAAGAAACCTGCCACGGTAGGAGTGCCAGAGGTAACAGCCACCAAGTGCTTGTCCTTCTTCATCTCTTCGAGGAGGTACTCGGCGGTCATGTTGCCATAGTCCTCGCCACCGCCTTCAACCTTAGGCTTGCCTGTCTCGATGTCGAAAGGCATACTCCAGTGCCAAGGTTCCTTGTTTTGTTCGGCAGGTGCATAGCCCTTGCCTTTCTCTGTATGGATATGAACCACGATAGGATGGTCGATGTCCTTTACTTCCTGGAATGTCTTGATCAATGTCTCCACGTCATTGCCATCGGCTACATACTCATAGTCCAAGCCCATGGCACGGAAGAGGTTGCATTCAGCCTTGCCGTTGGTTTCACGCAAGAGGGCGAGGTTCTTGTAAAGACCACCATGGTTCTCGGCGATGCTCATCTCATTGTCGTTCACGATGATGATGATGCCTGTGCCCAGTTCGCCTACCTCATCAAGGCCTTCGAGTGCCTCGCCACCGCTCAGAGAACCATCACCAATCAATACCACGATGTTCTCCTTGGTTCCCTTGATGTCACGAGCCTTCTGAAGACCGCTGGCAAGGGAGATGGATGTGGAGGTATGACCTAATTCAAACTGGTCGTACTCTGGTGACTCAGCAGGACTGCTATAGCCAGAAATCTCCTGGAATCGGTTGTTGTCGTAGTAACCGAATGCACGACCTGTCAACATCTTGTGTGGATAACTCTGGTGAGATACGTCGAAGACGAACTTATCCTCAGGGCAGTTGAACACATAGTGCATGGCGATGGTGGTCTCCACGATACCGAGGTTAGGACCTACGTGACCGCCGATGTTGCTATCACGATTCAAGATACCATCACGAATCTCCTGAGCCAGCTCATGGAGCTGTGGCATGGAAAGCACCTTTACATCCTTAGGTGACTGAATTTTCTCCAATAACATAGTTGTATGAACTTTATTTGTTTATTTTCGGTTGCAAAATTACAGTTTTTCCCCGAAAAAGGCGTAAACTAAATTACTGAATGTTGGAACTAATTTACAGAAAAGCCCAAGTGATGCCTTCTGAAAGCCTCTTTCGCACTTTCAGAATACGATATTTGCGCATCTCGAATCCGATTCTTATGCTTCCATAATCCGATTCTTATGCTTCTCGCATACCATGCTGATGATGTAAACCTCAAATCCGCAACCTATTGGGTTTCGTGGGATTTTGCTTGTAAAATGACAAAAATTCATTTTATTGTACATATTCCTTGAATAACAGAAACGTCGTAAACACAAAATCCCTTTACCCCATAAAGCGACTTGAGGTAATACGCTGGTTTAACCAAAAAAGCATGGTCTTTAACCAAAGTCTGTCTTGA
>FR893206.1 GCA_000436035.1 Prevotella sp. CAG:732
ACTGCTATTTCGGTGGTATCTGGGGCGGTCAGCTTCAGTGGTATAAGGACAACAAGGCTCTGAAGAATGAGCATCTCCCTGAAGGTAAGGAGAATCCGTTGCCATCACGTGTGGCAATGATGACCGATGATGTGCAGCAGTTTGCTGAGATGCCAAAGCCAGTTGTCATCGTGGATGAGAATGGCAAGGTCTTGCCAGCCGATGATCCGCATCGCTTCTTCGAGGCAAGTTGGATGCACAAGTACAAAGGCAAGTATTACTTCAGCTACTCTACAGGCGATAGCCATTATCTCTGCTATGCGGTAGGTGACAATCCATACGGACCATTCACCTATAAGGGTGTTATCTTGGAACCAGTAGTAGGTTGGACGACTCACCACAGTATTTGCGAGTACAAGGGACAGTGGTATCTCTTCCATCACGACTGTGTGCCATCCAATGATACGACTTGGCTTCGCAGTGTAAAGGTGGCTCCTCTCTTCTATGATGATGAGGACAATATCTTGCCAGTGAATACAGTTTTGATAAATAGTTGATACATTAAGTTAATGTTAGTTGGAAATGAGCGGCATCCCCGTGAGGGAATGCCGTTTTTTTAGTTATCTTTACGTTATTTCAGTCCTTTTGTAAACGAAATAGGAGATTTTTGTGTACCTTTGCGCTCGTTACCATTATTATAAGGAGAAATATGTTAAGATTATTAGTACGGTTGTGGTGGAAGCAGCAACGGCGCAATTTCCATAAGCGAGATGCGATAGTGGGCGGTTATATCATCTTCCTCTATGTGGTGATGGGCGTGAGTTTCTTCGTCACTTTCACCGAAAATGGGGGAAGCCTGAGTGGGGACGATATGCCAGCCTTGCTTGGTGCAGGTCTGGTGGTCGGCATGCTCATACCCGACATCTTCATGAAACTTGTGATGAAGAAAGATATGACGGCAATGGACGATTATGTGAAGTCTCGACCTGTGCCAGAGCGTATATGGAACCGATTTCTCTTGGTTACCAATCTCGTGAGCTTTTGGAACTATGTTCTTCCTGTGCTGATGATTCCGGTGTTCATCTATTTGTTGAGCGTACCGCAAACCATCATTTGTTTCTTGCTCTTGTTAGCTTTCTCTTATATCAATGGCATCTACATCACCTGTTTCCGCAAGGCGACGGAGTGGATGCTCAAGTGGCCTTTGATATTGGGATGGATGGGAATGTATATCGTACTCATTGCTTTCTTAGTGCTTTCTTCCTTCTTCCCCGTGGGGATGGCGTATGCCGGACTTTTTGCCTTGGCAGGTGCAATTTTCGCTGGTCTCATCGTGTATTTATGGAATCTCAAGATTTATAATGAGCAGAAACGCAAGGTGTCAAGATTCCGTGGCTTCCATCATGTCAGCCTCTTTAGTTTGCAATATGTCGGAACGATGAGAGCCAAGCGTGTGCGCAATATGGTGCTAATCGTGACTGGCATCTTTATCTTTGACGCTTACTTATATGCGCTGATACCTAATGATGGCAGTGGTGTCAACTGGCAATCTTCTACCATACTTTATGTCATGGGTATCGTGCTGATGCCTTCCTTGTGCTTGTCGCAGTGGACCTTTGGTGTGGAGGCTAACTTCTTCCAAGGCTTGATGACGAAACCGGTGAAGATAGAGCAGATGTTGCGGAATTGCTTCTACTTCTATATGATAGTGAGTGCCATCGCCTTATTGTTTACCATTCCTTTGATATGGATGAATGTGGGTGTCACGGTTTTCTCGCTCATCGGCGCTTATGGCATGACGGTATTTCTCAGTCTCTTCAACTTGCCAACCTGTCTGTTCTCAACTCGATTGGAGATATTTGGCAGTTCGATGTTTAATATGCAGGGAGCCAACTTGAAAATCAACCTTTACGCCGTTGCCTTCCTGGTGCCACTTGCGGCTTTGGCTGCCGAGTATATATATATAGGTGAAATGGCATGGTGCATTACCAGCGTAGCATTGGCGCTCGTCAGCTTGGCTATCCACAAAAAGGCAATCGCCAAGCTCGCCACCGTCTTCTACAAGAGAAGATACAAGCGAATGGAAACGTTTATGGAAAAGTAAAATATATAACTATGAATATTAGAATAGAGAATCTCAAGAAGATATACAATGATACGACCGTGCTCGACATCGACCATTTGGAGATTGCGTCGGGCGAGTTGATAGGTCTCGTAGGAAATAATGGAGCAGGAAAGACCACCTTACTTCGCCTTATGCTCGATCTCATCGAAGCAGATGATGGCTTCGTGGAGAGTGGTGGACAGAAGGTGAACGAGAGTGAGGCTTGGAAGAAATATACAGGCAGTTATATTGATGGAAAGTTCCTCATCGACTTCTTGACACCAGAGGAATACTTCGATTTCATCGCTGAAATCTACCAGATAGATGATGCTACCTTGCAGGAGCGACTGGCGCAATTTGAGGGATTCATGCACGATGAAATCATGGGAACAAAGAAGTATCTTCGTGATTTCTCGCAAGGAAATCGACAGAAGATAGGTATCATCGGAGCCATGATTGTCAATCCGAAGGTGCTCCTCCTGGATGAGCCTTTCAACTATCTCGACCCATCCTCACAGATGACAATCGCCCATACCATCCAACGTTTCTGTAAAGAATTGGGGACTACGGTCATCATCTCCAGTCATAATCTCAACTTTGTGGCAGACATCTCCACTCGCATCTTGCTCTTGGAGAAAGGCAAACTTATCAAGGATTTGCGCAATGAGAATGGGGCTGCCATCGCAGTACTCAACGAGTATTTCGGGGTGAGAGCGGAATAGATTATTTAAAATCCCTTAAATTCCCTCTGGCAAGCGTATATTTACGATATAATTGTTGTAACTTTGCACACAAAAGTGACTGATATAAATCAATGAGCAAAGGAAAATTAGCAAAGTTTGCGGATATGGAACGCTTCGAGAATGTGTTTCAATATCCATACAGTGTGGTAGATGACGTGCCTTTCGAGATGAAGGGCAAGTGGCATGAGATGTATTTTCACAACGACAACCCGATTGTCTTGGAGTTGGGCTGTGGCAAGGGTGAATATACCGTAGAACTTGCCAAGCTCTATCCAGAGATGAACTTCATCGGTGTGGATATCAAGGGTGCACGAATGTGGACCGGTGCCAAGAAGGCGATAGAGGAAGGACAGAAGAACGTGGCTTTTCTCCGTACCAACATCGAGATTATCGACCGCTTCTTTGCCGAGGATGAGGTGCAGGAAATCTGGCTCACCTTCTCTGACCCGCAGATGAAGAACCCTCGCAAGCGTCTTACATCTACTTACTTCATGAACCGTTATCGTCACTTCCTCGTGGATAGCGGCATCATTCATTTGAAAACAGATTCCAACTTCCTCTTCACCTATACTACTTATATGGTGGATGGCAATCATCTGCCTGTGCTTTTCCGCACCGAAGACCTCTATCATCAGGAGGGCATCGACGAGGAGACACGCAAGATACTCTCTATCCAGACTTATTACGAGAGCATGTGGATAGAGCGTGGCTTGAACATCAAGTACCAGAAGTTTGCCTTGCCTCGTGAAGGCGAATTGGTGGAACCAGACGTGGAGATACCTCTTGACGACTATCGTAGCTACCGCCGAGACAAGCGTAGCTCCAAGGAAACTGCCAAGTAATTGGGGATAGGATGGTTAAGAGGAACGTGAGTCCCACTATGCCTAGAGAACTTAATAATTAAAAATTTAACTATATGAATTGTAAAAAACTATTTTTAACCGTAGCAACAGGAGCCATGGCGACAACCCTGATGGCTCAGTCGGCACCTCAACTGAATGCCAACAACATCGATGAAGTGATCAAGGCGATGACCTTGGAAGAGAAAGCCCAGATGCTGGTGGGTGGTGGTAACGATGGATTCGTGGGTAGCGGTGCTATGCTCGGACATCAGAAGAAGTTCGTGCCGGGTGCTGCCGGTACTACCGTGGCCATTCCTCGTCTTGGTATTCCTACTACCGTACAGTGTGATGGTCCTGCCGGTGTTCATATCGATGCCCATCGCGACGGTGACAGCCGTAGCTACTTTGCTACTGGTTTCCCTATTGGAACCTGTCTGGCTTCTACCTGGAATACCGACCTGGTGCGCAAGGTGGGTGAGGCTATCGGTAATGAAACCCTGGAGTATGGCTGTGATGTTGTGCTCGGACCGGGTATGAACCTGCATCGCAATCCGCTTTGCGGCCGTAACTTTGAGTATTATTCAGAAGATCCAATTGTAACAGGTCTTATCGGAACTGCCTTTGTACAGGGTGTGCAGAGCCAGGGCGTGGGTGTAAGTGCCAAGC
>FR893207.1 GCA_000436035.1 Prevotella sp. CAG:732
TGCTTAATCCCCCTGGTTTATCGGGTGAGCCAAAGCACCCTCTTTCACAAGAGAGCGCTTCCATACCTTTTTACTAACTAAAAACCTATTGTTCTCACACGATATTATAAAAGTTCAGTTTATGAATTCTAATCATTATATAAGACGGAGAAAATCGCAATAAGTTTAATCTGGAGACGAAAAAATGTGCAAGTTTAACATCAGATAACACTTCGACCATCGTATTAACGTTTATATACTATTTTCTCTTGCCATTTCCAATAATTTGCCGTATATTTGCAGTCGAATTAGAACTAAACACTCTGCGCTCATGGCTCTCAGACAAGAGTTAGCGAAAGAGGAAAGAAAGAACGAATCGAAAAGTCCGAAAGGAGAAATTGGCAAGCTTTCTATACAGCTTGGCAGTTCTTTTTAATTATAGTATCTATTATTAGTTGATTATCAATACTATATCCTCTAAACGGTAGAAAAGTGGCAATATGGATTCTGATTAGATACGAAAAGGAAAAGATTTAACGTATTTAACCTCCATTTACATCATTTTCAGTGTCTGAGTATAGTATTTCTATCATTTCGTTGGCTATTTTGTGGTCAGCGATTCGCATAACATTGTTTGTTTCCGAATTGTAACCAAAGAAGTTTATGTTCCCATACCAGACAATAGATTTGTCTATGATGGCGCATTGCAGAGTTTGTTCCTTGTTGCACACCACATCCATTCCTGTATTTTTAAGTTCTATCTCATTAACCCCTTCCTCTTTGATATGTACAGCCACAGTAACGCCATTATGAATAATGTTTGCAAGTGTTGACATGATAACTGGCTTGTATTTGAACTTTACTTTTGGGACTGCGATGATGACAGAGTACTGGGCTTTTGCCAAATCATTCCGAAATGTCGCTTCGTAATTGTTTCGTTCGTATATCAGCTCTTGGGGATTTTTGTCAAGTGTGGATGATGTCACATACTTTCCGTATCCTGCTCTTAAATACCCTTTCAGCCGTTTACGATACATAGAGTCACAAAGTGTGACATGAACATCCACATAATCATAAATACGCACTTCGTTCTTTCCTGCGTATTCCCTATGCAAACGCCCAGCATATTGCTCCACATTTCCTGTCCAAGCTATAGGCATAGTAAGGAACAGTGTATCAAGGCGAGGATAATCAAAGCCTTCTCCTACATACTTTCCTGTAGCAACAATCACAAGTGATTCTGATGTGGGCATTGATTGTAGATTTTGTAATGCAAGACGCTTTTCTTTAGCAGAATCAGCTCCAATGAGTTGAATGACATGGTCTGCAAATGGAATAAGCATTTGTGCCAACGCCTTGACATGAGCAGTACGAGTGGTTAATACCAATGGGGTACGACCTTCTTGAATGGCAATTCTTACATCTTCTACGATGAACTCATTCCTAACCTTATCTTCGGACAAGTCTTGTGTAACCTGAACGTAAGTCTTGCTATCTGACGAAATGTTTCGGAATGATGTAAACCTTGGAATCAACAAACGTTTAAATGTTTGATTTTCCATTTGGCTCTTGGCATCAGCTGTGAATCTTATCTTTCCGCATTGCATGAAAATAATAGGTTGATGCCCATCCTTTCTGATAGGAGTTGCTGTCAAACCATATACGTATGTAGCTGTTACTTGTCGAAGCACTTGCTCGAAGCTGACAGAGGATACATGATGACATTCATCTACTATCACCATACCGTAATCCTTGACAAAAGGCTTCGCTTCACCATCGCTCAAACAAGATTGTATCAAAGCTATATCAATGATGCCATGCAACGTGTTCTTGCCTGCATATAAACAACCAATGACCGAAGAATTCTTTTTCCTTCCTCGTTTGGCTGCAGGCTCTTCGACGATCTCATCTATCTTGAGGAAAGTTTCCAACCGTTCTTTCCATTGTTCCAGCAATGCCTTGTTATGAACAAGAATTAAGGTGTTCACCTTTCTCCTTGCAAGCATTCCGATGGCAAACACAGTCTTTCCAAACGCTGTTGTTGCTGATAATGTTCCTATATTATGCCCAGAAAAAGCTTCCATTGCATTTTGCTGTTCTTCCCGAAGAGATCCTCTGAATGTAACATTGATATTATGCCCATGATTTGTTTTGTCTGAGATCACTACCTTTACTCCATGTTGTGTTAGAATACCACAAACAGCATCTTCACACCCACGAGGAAGGGCAAGATAATCATCTGTCATTTCCGAACATGAAATGATGCGAGGGATATTATAGGTAGAAAGGCGCATACCTTGCTTCTCATAAAACTCCGGATTACGGAAAGCTGCTATGCGCTTGAATATATTCACACATTTGGCAGATAGACTTGCTAAAGGGACATAAAGCATATTCGCTCTTGTCAGAACGATTTGTTTTGGATAGTCTTCAGATTGCGCAGCATCCATATGAGGAGTCTCCCAAGGTTTCTCCTCACAGGTTTTTGATAGTTCTCCTAATGTTGGCATTGCATGCAGCTGTAATAACAAATCAAGTTCTACCTCTGATAGCTTATGGATTTGCGACAACATTTCCCATTGGTCGGCATACGCATTGAAGTCTTCATCAACGAACACGCTGTTTCCTTTGCGTCGAGCCATACCTTGCAATGGCAAGGCTACAAGATTGCCTAGTCCTCCTTCAGGCAAGGTGTCTTGATTTGGAAAGAAACGGTCGTATGACTTGAAAGACAGGTGAGCATCACAACTCATCGCCTCTGTAAGAATGGCATTTCCCAACTTGCGTGCCTTGAAAGCAGTTACTGGTGTTTCAAAGAAAATCCATACGTGAGCACCATTGCCAGAACGTGAGCGTTCGATGTAGCAAGGTACATTCCAAGTTTTGCAAACATTTACAAAGGCAAGTACATCATTCTTATAGCCATGCTCGCAACTCTTGTCATCAAAGTCTGTACAAAGGAAACTGCAAGTGTTGTCCTTTCGTATTGGATAAAGTCCTATAACATCACGTCCCCATGCATCCTTTCCTGCAAGATGATTGAAAAAGTCGTTGTATGCCAAAGGAGCGAATTGCCTGTTGGGACAATCCGCACATTTGTACTTTCGCTTGTCGCAAAATTCACGATTCCATTCCCTCGTGCATACAGGTTGGTAGCCTGACTTTTGAGTCGTACTACTGTACCAACGCTTGGCAAAGATATCATCACGACCTTGAAAAACACTACGAAATAGCGCAACCTTTTCCTGTAGACTCAGCTTTGAATCTGTATGGAATATGGCTTGTAGGCTTTCTTTCGTTGTGACATTAGGCTCGGTTACAATGTATGGTATTCCATGCACATCAAGAATTTTTCTTAACCTGGCATTTTCTTTCTCTAATTCTTGAAGCTTGGCAATAAGCTCATTTGCATTTAGTTGTTTGCCTGTATCCATAGCGGTTCTTGTTCCCAACCAACAGGGAATCCAAGAGCTGCCAGGTCTATCTCTGGAAACTTGCTGAACAAATTGTGCATTTTGTCAAGCATGTCATTGTTGGGAGAGATGATGTCAAGGAAATACTTGATGATGCACATGTTATAATAGATTCTTCGCTTGTCCGCAGGAATAGTAATCCAAGGACGAGTCATGCCTCTCATATCATTTGGAATAATCTTGTTGACTTTGTTCCAAACACGAGCGTGATGACAACAAGCGTTGCGAGTAAGCGTAAGCACAGAAAGCCAAGACTCAAACACTGGAGCATGAAGGCAGAAACGCTTGGCGATCTGCTTTTTGAGTCCTTTATCTTTCAAGTTCCTGTAGTACATATTCACGCTACCCATTGGGAGAAGTTCACCAAGAATCCATGCTGGTGGAAAAGGTTCTGTATATGTTCTTTTGAAGTGTTCTATAAAGTCTTCAGTAGAACGTTCATACTCCTTCGACAACATTGCCATACTATTGACGAAAATGGACTGATCACGAAAATGTGCAGAATTTGTAAGCCAATATATATCACCAGTCCGTTCAGCCGTCATATTCATTACGGCTTCTCTTACAGCAATTTCGATCTTCTCAATCTCGTTAAAAAGGAGTAAGCGCAACTTTTTGTCAAAGCGATAAAGCATCATCACTTTGTTAAATGTAGCACCTTCCTTATACAGATGAAGAATCTTTGGAGTCTTCAACAAAGGATGCATATACGCAGACAATCGATAATAGCCAATGCTCTCCAAATACAATTGAGCCTTTTGCCTATCATTAATTATCAATCCACGATTTTCCAATAAGGTTACAAGTTCTCGTGGAGTCTTGTAATCTTTTCCAAAATTTCTCTTTGTCATAGCTTATAAACAAAAAAGCCCAGCCTATTTAAGCATTGTAAAGAGGCTCGGCTGG
>FR893208.1 GCA_000436035.1 Prevotella sp. CAG:732
TTCTCAATCACTTATAAAAAATACGTACTTTCCAAAACAGAAACTTACCTCATCGACATACTCAACAGAAATCACATCAAGAACAACGCTGAGCTAGAAGAACTTCTCTGTATGTTGGCCTCAGGCATTGGCGGACTCATCAATCCCCAAAAGCTATCCAACACCTTCAAGACCAACAAGAATGTGTCCATTAGTCCTGCGACCCTGAAATCATACATCAGCTATTGCTCGGACGCATTTCTGATAGAGGAAGCGAACAGATATGATGTCAAAGGACGAAAATACATCGGAACCCCTATGAAGTATTACTTCTCCGACTTGGGATTGCGCAATGCTTTGCTCAATTTCCGCCAGGTAGAGAAAACTCACCTCATGGAAAACGCCATATATTGCGAGCTGAGAAGACAAGGATTCAACGTGGATGTTGGCGTTGTCACCATAAATGGAAAAGATGAAAATGGTTCCAGCTATCGCAAGCAACTAGAAGTGGATTTCGTATGCAACAAAGGCAGTCGCCGTTGCTACATCCAATCCGCCCTCAGTTTGCCTTCACAAGAAAAGATAGACCAAGAGACCAACTCTCTCCGTCGCCTGGACGATGGTTTCGAGAGAATCGTCATCGTAGGTGACCACATGACTTGCAACCACGATGACAATGGCATCCTCTTCATGAGCATCTATGATTTTATGACGAAAGAACTGTGACGCTACCGAAAATCAGCTCATACCCTATTATCAAAAAGTGGTAAAATTACCACTTTTTGTCACTAGGACGAATATAAAGCAGAAATAGGAATTGGGAGAAAACTAGGTGAAGGCAAAAACGGCGCAGCAACTTTTCCATTTACATCTGCTTTCTAGTACAAAATGAGAAAAAGTAACCAAATCTTTTGGAATATCAGAAAATTGTATTACTTTTGTGCCAAAGTATTAAATTCAAGCAAATTGTAAGATGGCAGCATTGAAACTATACCCAGTGGGAATCCAAACATTCTCGGAGATTATCATTCATAATCTTCTGTATGTTGACAAGACGGAATACATCTATCGCATGACTCATAGCGGTGGAAAGCATTTCTTCTTGAGCCGACCTCGCCGTTTCGGCAAGTCACTATTGACTTCCACCTTCCAAAGTTATTTCGAGGGAAAGAAGGAACTCTTCAAGGGACTTGCCATTGAGAAATTGGAGAAAGAATGGACGGAGTATCCAGTGCTACACTTCAGTATGGCAAGTGGAAAACACCTAGAGAAGGATGAGCTGCAAAAATATCTCCTTTTCATTTTGGAGAAGAACGAGCGTGTCTTTGGCATCCAAAGTGACCTTCAAGCTCCCAACCTCCGCTTGGCGAATCTGATTGCGACTGTTTATCAGAAAACTGGCAAACAAGTTGTCGTGCTCATAGACGAATATGACGCACCTTTACTGGATGTCGTTCACGAGAATAGTTCGCTAGAAGCACTTCGCAATGTCATGCGCAATTTCTATAGCCCACTTAAAGATTACGAGCCATACCTCCGTTTCGTCTTCTTGACCGGTATCACCAAGTTCTCACAACTGAGCATCTTCAGCGAGTTGAACAACATCACAAATATTAGCATGGATGATGAATATGCTGGTATTTGTGGCATCACCAAGGAAGAACTGTTGACACAGATGTCTGAAGACATTGATGCTCTTGGCGAGAAAATAGGCAAAACAAGGGAGGAGACCATTACTGCCTTGAAAGATTATTATGACGGCTACCATTTTTCAGGAGAATCTCCTGACATTTTCAACCCATTCAGTCTTCTCAATGCCATGTCAAAAGGGAAGTTGGACTACTATTGGTTTACCTCTGGCACACCAACTTACCTCATCAACATGATGAAGAAGTTTGATACGGCATATACCGACTTTGCTGAAGGTATGGAGGCTGACGCTTCCGACTTTGATGCGCCAACGGATGCCGATTTGATGACTACCCTCACTCCACTTCTCTATCAGAGCGGATACATCACCATCAAGGGGTATGACAAGGAATACGACTCCTATTTCTTGGGAATACCCAACAAGGAAGTGCGCCTCGGGCTGACCAAGGCCCTCATACCTTATTATGTGACTTCCAACACCGTTGCCACCAATAACACCATTCGCAACATGGCTCGTGCCTTGAACAAGGAGGACTTGGATTTGGCTTTGCAGCATCTCCAAACATTCCTTGGTACTGTACCTTATTGCGACAACACAGATTACGAGGGGCATTACCAGCAGATGCTGTTTGTCATCTTCTCCCTGCTCTCAGCCTACATGGCGGATGTCGAGGTTCGCACTCCAAAGGGTCGTGTGGATATGGTGCTCCGCTCCAAAACTCATCTCTACCTCTTTGAGCTGAAGCTAAACAAGAGTGCTAATGTGGCGATGAAGCAAATCAACCTAAAGGAATATCCGAAGCGCTTCGCCCTCTGCGGCTTGCCTGTCGTAAAGGTGGGTGTAAACTTCGACATGGAGAAGCATACCATCACCGACTGGAAGGTGGAGGAAGAATAAAAAGAAGGTAGGCGCTCTCCTACCTTCTTTTATTCTAATAGTTGTCACCTTAGCTTCTCAACACCTCCAACTACTGTTTTCTATTTATCTTCATAGCAGTACGTATTATCAAAAAGTGGCAGTTTTACCACTTTTTGATAATAGATTAATAGCAAGCTGACAAGATATCGACATCAACAAAATAAGTCATCCTGTCGTTATGACTCTTTGGATTCTAGAACTATATTCATTTTTTGCCAGTCCATAAGTTGTGACTATCACGGGATGAATCGCCTTTCTTCCACGAACGGTATCCATTACCACTTGTATCTTATTACGGATGCTTTCATCTGCCTTCTTATCCATCCGATAAGTATTCACGCAAAACTTCATTTCGCAAATATCGACAATACGATCGGAACGATTGATTAGCAAATCAATTTGTGCTCCCATTTTCTTGTCAACGGATACATAATGCCAAGGAGAAGCTTCAGACTGAACGCCCAATATACCCAACGCCTGTCGAATTTGCTGAACATGCACCATACAAACATCTTCAAATGCCAACCCTCTCCAAGCTGTCACAGAAGGGGTCAATTGATTATTCTGCCAATAGTCAACATTCATTCTACGCCCTTTTTCCACAAATCGAATATAGAATAAGGAATAGAAGTCAGTCAACTTATAATAAACTTCTCTCTTAGACTTTCCAAAATACTGGTATCGCGTAACGAAATCACTAACAACCAAAGCTTCCAAGAGTTTGCTCAGCGTACCTCCTGATGACATATTCAATAACTTAGCAATATCCTCTCGCTTCAATCCTTCTCTATAATCTGCCAAGAGACGAATAACTTGCTTATAAGGTTCTGGCGAAGAAAAGAGCGAGCCAAAAAGACGGCCAAACTCCAAAGTCAACAAACCATTTCTGGTAAAAAGCAAACGGTCTATATTTTGCGCCAAACTATATCCTGGATCTATGAAAGACATATAATAAGGTATTCCACCTATCGCCATATAACATTGCACTTGGTCGTAACGATCCATCACCACTCCATGCTCTCGATAATATTCCTCACACTCCTTCAAGGTAAATGGCGCTAAATGCATTTCTTGAGTCACTCGATTGTACAATCCTCCTTTGTTAGACAACAATCTATCTACTATCCAGGTAGTCGCAGATCCACATGCCACTAAGAGCAAATTGTCTTGTCCTGCAGCCCAGCCATTCCAAAAATGCTCAAAAGCTGTTACAAATCCAGATTTCGGCGTATCCAACCATGGCATTTCATCAATGAAAACGATAATTTTCTCCGTCTTGGGCTTACCACTCAAAAAGTCAATCAGTAAATCAAATGCCTCAAACCAACTTTGGGGTGCAGCATCAATTTCCATTCCACTCCGTCGTAATGATGAAGTGAAATTCAGTAATTGAGCTTGAAGCAACTCACCCTCCTTTGAATCTAGGAGATGTTCCAACTGCTGTTGTTCTTTCTTCCTACTATTTTTGCCATATGCACATCTTTTATGTTTTGCGTGCAAATTTAAGCTTTTTTATTGAAAAAACAAGAAAAAAGCAAAGAATAATCAGCCACGAAACGACTTTTTGTGCGTTCGTGGCTGATTATTCCTAAATTTAACATCGAAAGCACCATGTAATAACATGATTTTCACCAACTTATATATATACAAAGAAAACTCAGCCACGAAACACCCAAAAATAGCGTTCATGGCTGAGATCATTTTAGTTGAAAAAAAGCGCAAACGGCTCCCCTTATCATCAAATAAGAGAAGCCGTTAATATTCTAATTGATTTTTAAGTTTAATCTTCCCACTCGAAGACAAACTGTAAAATGAATCTTCCGAAAAAGATTCGGTATGTTGGTCGAAGATTACTTCAAGTTCACCTTCTTGCCGTCAACGATGAAAGTGCCTTTGAGATTGTCTGTAGAGCCATTCACCTTGACACCATCCAATGTGTAGATGTTCTGTGCCTTGGCAGCAGCACCTTCAATGCTGTTAATACCAGTTGCATCAGGGTCAACTGTAATGTGAAGAACAATCTCTGGCCAAGCTGCACCATTTACAATGAAGTAACCAGCAGGCAATGTCAAAGTATAAGTATCTGCTGCTGTAATAGTTGAAGGATCCCACATATCTGCTGATGGATAAACAGTAGCGACATTACCCTTTGTTTCCGTTACAGAGCCTCTATTATTCTTCTTATTATTAGTTGCCATCCAGAATGGTGTGACACTTGAACAAGAAACAGACTCTGCACCCTCGAAGGTAACTTGCAAACTCTCAACCTTATCAACTGTAGCATTATCCTCAATGCTCAACTTAGCTGTAACAGCATCGATAGAACCAGCCTCAACGGTAAACTCCTTGATGATAGCACCTACCCAAGTGTATTCGAGTTCTGAGTCACCATCGCCACCACTAAGATCAGCACCCCCCTTAGCTGCTCTTGCCTTCTTAGCAGTCAAAGCCTTAGCATAAGCATTCTCATTTGAAATAACCAAAGCATCCTGAGGTAGAACCAAAGTATATTTACCTGGTTTTGTGACCTCTTGCTTCAATTGAACATACATAGAGTTATTCAATGAACCATACTCAATAGTACCATTAGTTACCAACTGATTTTTCTCATCAAAGAGATATGCTGGTGTACCTGTTGGTGCATCAAGAAGTGCGGCTTCCTCAACCTGTAACTCAATCGTCTTCAACTTAGAAATCTTGCCTGTAGGAGTCAATACATTTACTGTATATTCAGGCAAGTCTTCCTTGATTGTATATTCGAAATCCATAGCTGGGCTACCCTCAGCAAACATGTTAGAACCATATATGAAGTAGTTTCTTGGGAAACTAACTACATAGTTACCTGCCTTGTTAATTGGTTGGCTGAGGAAGATACGTACCTGCTTAGGAACCTCTTCACCAGACTCTGGATCCTTCAATGTACCAATCTCCACATTTGTATTGCTAACAGTAGCTACCTCTGTCTTCTCACCATTATCTGCTACCTGATAAACAACAGCTTGCTCTGGAATACCAGCTACAGAAATACCACGGTCGCCACCCTCAACTACGAATGAGTAGAGAGAATTCAAATACTCATTGTCCTTTGTAGGAGTCAAGGAGAAGTCCTTCTTACCATAATCATTAGAAACGGTAAATGTATAATAGCTAAACTCATCTGCACCAGTAGAATATTCTGTACCCTCACTTACGTGAAGACCAGCCTTGTCGTATGCATTGGCTGACAAAAGAACGTCAGTACCATCACTCATGGTAGAGAACTTAACAGTCAAAGTCCAAGAAGTACTGTAAGTCTTCACGTCCTTTTCACCACTAGGATACTCCGTTGTCACAATCTGCTTGTCAGCACCTGGAGTGATGGCCTCCAACTCCTCAGAAGTACCAGAGCCAGTATTGACGAAAGTAGTAGCCTCATCCAAAGTAACCATGCCACTGAAGTTCAATGTGACAGAACGCTTAGAAGCATCTTTCTGCAACTCCTCAGCAGTACCCTTGATGATGTAAGAGCTCAAGTCTGGAGTGATGTTCAACAACTTGAAACGGCTACCGATGTAAGCAGGAGTTGCACCCACATACTTGATGGAACCAGTAGCCAAAGGCTCTCTCTTGCCAGCAGCAGAAGACTTGTCTGCATAAGCATAGAGGTACAAGCTGTAGGTATGTCCCTCAATCATCTTGGTGGCAGAATGGCATACGAAAGTGAAGTGTGGCTCCTTCTTGGTCTGAGGAGCAGTTGTTGTCACTGTACCATCACCATTGTTGTTGAAGTTTGGATCATACACTGTGGTACTTGACAAGACAATCTCTCCCTTAGTCTCATCCTTGATTTCACCCAACATATAACCAATCTCTGAGTCCATGTTGGTGTTGAATGTGATTTGCTGGTCCTGAGCCAAGGTTGCCACCTGACTTCCTGGAGCCAACGACACATTACTGAATGTCAATTCTGCGGCAGCGTTGATACCCAAACAGCAGAACAACATTGCGAACAATGTTAAGAAATAAAATTTCTTCATACTTTTAAAGGTTTTAATTAATATTGTTGTTTACTCTCTTATATATAATGTTGTGATTTAAGAGACTTGGTTATTTCAGAACGACCTTCTTGCCATCGACAACATAGATGCCACGCAAGTTCTTGGCATCCTTGCTTACCTGCTGACCATTGAGGTTATATACCTTAGCAGCCTTGTTGCCATTCCAAGTGATGTTCTCGATGCCATCAGTTACGACATTGTACTTAGCAGCGATAGCATCAGTATAGTCCTTACCATCTGCACAAGTTACCTTGTAGAGAGATACAGTGACGTTCTTCATATTCTTCACCTCTGCTGGGATTGGAACTGTCAAAATGTAAGCATTATCCTTGATAGCGTCCTTATCCTGCTCCACCTTGATGTCCTTCATATCAACCACTACATCCTTGATGATATCAATATTGTCCTCAGAATCCTCCCCAGGCTCAATACCGTTCTCCTCTTGGTCGTAAGAGAAAGATACACCTTGGAATGTCAAGGTTTCATAATCGGTAATCCAGATTTCCACCTCTTCCTGATCCTTGATGCTAGCACCATTGTCAGGAGTAAACTCACAAGATACATTGGTCTCAGGCACATCCAAAGCGAAGCTATAGTTGAATCGCCCCTGGGTTGTACTAGATGTAGTAAAAGCACGAGTGCCATCAGTATCTTCGATATTAGAAATTTGGAGATTGATTTTGGTGAAGTCAGCACCACGGATACTCTCTGTACTAGAAACCATGTCATTGACTGCACGACGCTTGCCAGAGAAGTCCAAGATTACTTGGTTGCCTACTACCTTCATCTTGAAAGCATTAGCATCGCTAGCATCATCATTGTCCTCACGATAATAGCCACCATTGTCCTTGTCATCGAACGAGCCAAAAATAAGAGAAGCATGACCCGAAGTAGGATCCAAAGCTTTACTAAAAGTAAGAACCAACTTACCTGTACCAGGAGCATAATAGGTCAAGAACTTGGTATCAGCTGTCACTGGCACACCATCCAAAGTAGCACCTTGGAGCATAGCAGGAGCCTTACCCATCTTCACCTTCACCTTGATTTCACCATCATAAACAAGAGGGTCTGCATCGCCGGCACTTTCCTTGATATTTCTCAAGATAATGGTAAGATCATCACCTTCCTTAATACTACCTGCAGTGACCAACTTAAGCAAGCCTTCCTTCAAGTTAGCAGTTGCAGTGCAAGACCAAGACGAGAAGTTAGCAGTTACACTCTCCTCTTTATTATCACCATAGGCAATAAAAGCAGAAGCTGTTACAGCACGATTAAACTTAAAGCTTACTGTATTATTAGAAGTTGGGGAAACCACGATGCCTTTTTCTTCTACAGATGAGCCGTAATATTCAATCGTCTTTGGCTCCATCTTAAAAGTAACATTTACTGTTCTAGCCAATGAGTTGGATCCACACATATAATATGTGGTACCTGCTTTCACTAGCATTTCATAATCATTATTAGAATAGCCTGTTTTAGCCTTTATTTTTGTATGAGAATACTCATTATCTTTCAAAGCCATCGTTTCCTTGGCTGTTCCCTTCCACTCCTTGAATGGACGGAATATACTAGAACCAGATGTATAAACCTGGAGATAACCATCTTTTTCTGGAGTGAACGTACCAAAGAAATTATTACCTGAAGTCATCTCATACTCCTTGTTCAACTCCATTACTCCGTAATCAACCTCTTCCTCAGTAGCAGCAGAGACTGAAGCTACGCCCAAAAACAAGCCCGCTACAAGAGCCATCATAAAAACGTAGAAATGTTTCATCGTTTTAAGTTTTAAAGGGTTTATAAATCATCCTTCTCTGAATGCGTCATTCTTCAAAGGACTGTTGATATTTCGTGGGAAGTCGGGACTATGCCCCAACTTCCCCAATGATATTTACTTGATCACATACTTCTTACCTTGGTGGATATAGAGACCGGCAGCCTTTGGCTTCTGGTTCAACTTCAAACCACTCAATGTGTACCATGCGTTATCGACATTTTTGGCATTTTCCTTGTCAACAACAGCATTGATGCCAGTTGCGTCACTCAATAAGTCGGTACGTACGGCATTGATGTACTTGCCTGTGTTGGCATCAAACATCATCACAACTACCTGGCAGTTCTTCGGATTGATCTTTGCAGTCTCAGGCAGCTGGAACTCGATGCCATTCACCTCATAATTCTGACCAGCCACGATGTTGGTAGGAATCAAACCGCTATTGCCCAAGAAAGTAGAGCCCCAAGTACCACGGCAGACATCCTCAGAGAGTAAGCCGACAACGTATGGCTGCGCATACTCACCACCACTAGACCATGGCAACAAGATATCTTGCTTAACAGCAGAGAATCCATTCTGCTGATAGATGTTATCTACCTCCTGCTCCAGCAAGACAGCGAAGATGCTGATGTTTTGATTCTCAGCGTTCATAGCATAACGTACCACAGTAGGAGCTGTGATGGTGCGAGTAGCCTCGTCATAGTTGATGGTAGCAGATACCTCAGACAAAGCAGGTTTCAAGATTTCCTCCTCGACCTTATCAGACCACAAGTCATCTGTGGTATAACCAGTAGCACTCTCCAAAGCCTTGGCACTCAAGTAGTAGGTATTGTCTGCGTCCTTCACCATAGGCGACATGATGCTATCGCTACGATTGATGCGAGCACTAGGCGCTGCACTCAAGCCAAGGTACTTATAGTAATCACTCAAGCCATTGCCAAGTGGGTCGCCAGTATATCCATGGATACCGATTGGCAAGAAGCGATTGCCGAAACGTTTCTTCAAGTTGTCGATTGCGACAAGACCCAAAGGACAGTTGGAACAGTCACGACCCGTAAACTCTTCCAAGACAACACGTGTCACTGGCTGGAAAACGAGGTTGTTGATGGTCTGTGCCACTTCGGTCTCTTGACCATCCACATTCATCAACACCTTGAATCTATTGGCTACACCCTTCTTCAAAGGAAGCTGCTTAGTGAAAGCAAACTTGGTATATGTACCCTTGGTCATACCAAGACCTGTCTTAGTCCAAGTATCGATAGTCTTGCCATCGCCGTCAACCAAAGTCAAAATCACGTCATTGACAGGTTTGTCCTCCAAGTTGGCTGCAATAGAACCACTTACGTTCACGGCATCCTTGCCTACTACAGACTCCTCGTTGTCGAAGCTGATAAGTGCAGGCATATTGTGCTTAACGAATACATTGTCAACAAACACAGCACTTTGATCTTCATTGTCATTGCAGAAGGCAATATAGACATTCTTGCCAGCATACTTAGCCAAAGAAACAGAGTTAGCTCTCCAGTCACCTTCGAGTTTATCCTCGGAAGCGCCAGGCTCTTGCACCTCGTTATAAACCAAGTCACCCTCAGTCTTGATACGCTCGATGCGTTCTTTGTTCATCGCAGAATACACATTGTCGCAAGCCCAAACATATACCTTCAAGCGGTCATCCTTATTAGACTTGTAACTCTGAGAGTCGAAAGTCAACTCACAAACATTGTCTGGAATATAGAGTTGTGGAACCACCATCCAGTCATCACTCTTGCCAGCAGGAACGTACATAGAGTGAGATACCGCAGCAAAGTCCTGAGAAGAATTATCGGTTCTACAGAAGTACCAAGGCAAGCTATAGTTGAACCGCCAAGCCTTCATCGCATCAGTAGGTTGCTTTTGGTCGCCATCATAAAGCATGAAGGCGGTTGTGATGTCCATACTGTTGAAATCGTTCTTGAAGAGATAAGCGTCATCGAAAGATACGGTACGCTCATAAGCACCCTGATAAGTAACAGAGATTTCCTTATTACCTCCATTACCAGCCACATCGGTGATGATACCTTCCGGAATAACGACACGATAAGTGTTGTCCTTGAAGAGGTTGACTGTTGTAGAAGGAGCCAAAGCTACTTGATTCTTACCATAATAGAAGTTCAACTCTGCGTATGGCTCAGTCTCAGCGTTACGATAGATGTAAGCCTTGCGAGTTTCCTTAGGGTCGATAGTGATATCGGTATCGAAATCGAAGGTGATAGGGTTGGTGTTCACATCCACCTTTGCTACACCCGTACCATCACTAGGAGCCACCTTTGTACAAGTTACAGGTGCATTCTTTCTACCCTTCAACTCGATATAGATGTCATCATTCTTCATTTCAGGAGCCTCTACTACGGCTATTGTGTTGGCAGGAATGTGTACATAGCAAGTCTTGCCTTCTTCCAACTTAGCTTTTGTACGACGGAAAGCGATACTGAGCGTCTTGCCGCCATCTGCCATATTTCTTGTAGCGGTAGCGATGACATTATCATCCTCGTCTTCCAATGTTACGACATTACCTGTCGCAATGGTCTTCACATTTTGAGTGAAGGTAACATTCATACTTGCCAAAGCAGAAACCTCAGAACCCTCGGCTGGTGAACAGGTGTAGGACCCCAAGAGAGATACTTGGTCATTGATAAGACTAGAAACTGGATCAGAGAAGTCGATGACGTATGAGTCACCATCCAAGTAAGTTGGAGTAGCCAATACACGCATACCATTATCAGAAACGGCATCAGGTGTACCAGTATTGTCGTAGCTATTCAACTGCAACAAGTTGTATCCCCAACGCTGGCTCAAGATGTCCTCGATAGCATACCAGAATCTCTTGCCATCATAAACAGACCAGTTACGATATGGGCTACCCTCAGGACTTGCCATCAATGGCACACCGTCATTGGTTACAGTATAAGCTGTATTGCTTCGGGTTGACTCATCCTCGTAAGCAGTAAACTTATCGTTTTCCACATCATAAAGATAAGGAATATAGTAATCGGTAGTCTCATCAGTAGCACGCCAAATACGGCATGCACCAACCACGTACTTACCATTGTTGCTCATATTTGCACCATCGACTACGAAACAACCATCATAATCAGGAGTCCAACGCTGAGTCTCACTCTCTGTGAAACCAATGACCTTGTAAGACTTGCCTGGAATGTCATATACAAAACTGAACAAACCACCTAAGGCAGCCTCGTCATCACCCTCGCTAGAAGAAGGCAAGTAAGACATAGACATGGTAGCACAGATATAACGACCATCGGCAGAGATGGCATCGAAGCGCATCTGGTTCTGGTCTTTGTGTGCCATATCATAGATAGGCAAATTAGGAGTAATGATGGTCTTGCCTGTCTTCAAATCCCAAAGAGCAGGTGCAATCATGTAAGCATTCTCTGTGGTCAATTCACCGACAGCGTACTTACCATCAGGAGTTACACTGTTTGCCACACCACCTTTCACAGCAATAGGGAAAGCAGTCTGGGAACTTTTCAACTCCAAGAAGTGCCACTGACCATCAGCCTTGCTCCAATAAGCAGGCTTTCCTTGGCACGAACCTACCACGATGGCACCATCATCAGTCACATCGCTCGTTCCCTCATCATTTGTGGTAGAACCGATATTGATGTCCTTGCCACTCGTGAGATCAATTAACTTAGGGGTACAGATGATGTCCGCATTAGCTGGAGCTGTCACCGCCCACTTACCATTGTCCGACATCTTGCTAATGTAAGAGTGATCGGAGAAGGTGTACTTCTTGAGGATAGGACTTTGTGCATAAGCCAAGACACTCACGACACAAGCCATCAAGAAGAGTACCGATTTCTTAATGATATTCATAAGTGATATAATAATAATGTTGATATTACTTGATGATGTCCGCTTACTTGATGACTACCTTCTTGGTAGTGCCATCAGCGTATTTCACGAGGGTTAAGCCCTTATGTGAAGCAGATACCTGCTGACCTGCTGCATTAAAGCGAGCCACAATCGTCTTCTTGCTATCATTGGCTTTTACACCAGCAATGCCTGAAGCATTTTGGTCTGTGGTATAATATACCTTGATAGTTCTTACCTTTTGGTCGTTGACCACGAGAGAATAGGTAGCGGTGAAACCGCCAATGGAACCATCCCACTGTACAACTTGCAAACGGCTAATCACCCATTCTGTTTGCAATGATTCAGAAGCACCTGCTGCCAAAGTACCAGCAGTAGGAGATGTCCAAGGACCATCTGCAGCAAGATTTGCTTGAGTTGGCTTATGAGTTGGATAAGTTCCTGTAAAATCACCAACATTAACCCAACAAGTACCTGGGAAGCAAAGAGCTACTTGACCAAATGGAAGCTCTGTCACATCCAACTGGCACTTCACTGAAACTGCTGCATTAGAAGTATTCTTTGCACTGATGCCAGAATTGATTTGCTGGTTCTTTCCAAAAGGAAGGTCTAGAGGAGTCTCTATTGTATTTCTAACGATAGTAGAGCCATCAGGAATGACATTACCATATGCATCCACGAACTCTACTTGTGCGAAGGCACCTGTTGTCATCAACAAGTCCAAGGCTAATGTAAGTAAATGTTTCTTCATACTCATTTTCCTTTCATATTAAATTGTTAATTGTTTGTATTCTCACTGATGATTGCCTTCTTGGCAACTTGCAATACACCACTTTCATCATAGACAAAAGCTACCACTGATACATTGCCTGCCTTCCAATTGGCTGGAATCGTATAAGTGTGGGTGGTCTCGGTTGGAGTACCTTCCGTCATGCTCACATCCTCTCCCCAAGTGCCATTCACCGCATCACGGAACACATGGTTGTGGGTATATGCCATATTATATGAGTTGTCTGGCATTACCTGAACAGATATGATGCCATCCTCTACCAACCAAAGTTGCAACTTACCGCTTACGCCATCAATACCTTTCACACTTTCCATCTTGGTATGGATGGTGAGTTGGCGAGTAGCCTCAGCATAGTCGTTGGAGATAGTGATGGAAAGCAAAGCTGTTTTCTGCAACTCACTACGAACACTAGCCGTCCAAGCTGTATATTCCAATCTCCCCCCTTTGTCCACGACTCCCTGAGGTTGGTACTCTATACCATATTTATTATAGTACACATCGCCCAAATCTGTCTTCAAGCCTGGCATTTCAGCCGTTCCTCCTTGAAATCCCTGCGGTCCACTATGAATAGCCACAGGAATGATGACATCGGATCCGTAGGTTTCCAACAAGCTCTCAATGACACTAGCAGCATTCGGACAATTAGAGCACCACTGACCCGTAAAGTCCTCAATAAGCACAGCACGTTGAGCCTGTGGTTTGTCCACCTCTATCAAGCGTTCATTCTCATCAATTGGAGTGCAGCCACCAAAAGCGATTGTCATGGCTGCCAATGCCGCCGTATATATCATCTTTCTGATTTTCATATTCTCTAGAAATTATAATTATAAGACAATGTGAAACCTTTGCTAGCTGGCACATAACGGCAAACACCACCTGAGCAGTTGTAACCTGCTCGTGTCCTGCCATATCCAGCTTGAATACGATGTGAACCTGTCGTAAAGGTCACGAAACCTTGATAATAATGAAGATGAGTCTCACCTGCATTATACATATCAGATGCAGTAATCATGAAGTGTGGCAAGATACTCAACTCCAAGAGTCCATAGAGCCAGTCGCCTTGTGCCTCACCAGTAGTCAGATACTGAGCCTCGCCACGAAGCGTGTATCTTTTGTTGAAACGATACTTTCCTTCTGCCACGAAGATATTGCTATGTACCATACCTACCTCTGCCTTGTCCTCACGATCGATGGTCTTCAAGACTGAGTTATTGTAAAACTGGTTCATATACATCAAGTTCAATTGGAACGACTTGGTAAACTTCTTCTCCACCTGTACGTTCAAATCCTGATAATACATTTGGTCACCCCACTTCCAGAAGGAAGAGCAATATCCCTCTGTACCCTTGCCACCTTTCTCATTGCGATTGATGGCACGAACATGAGAGTAGTTCAATTTGACGCTTGTACCATACTTACCACCCAAGAAACTATTACGCTTGAACTTATAGCCCAACTCTGCTTGATAAGCCCATTCGCCATCTGGTTGGGTAGCGTATGGATAGAGAGCTGCCAAGGCATAAGTTTGCTCCATCGTGAAGGCTGGCAAATGATTGATGAACGATGAAGTTCCTACCACACTACGCTCACTTCGGAACGACATATTGTCACTGCGCTTAGCTTGCAGAAGAATGCTCATACCCTTCTTAGAATAAGAGGTAGAAAGCATAGCTACTGTACCACGACGATAGATGTAACCATTATCAAAAGAAGGGTCATCGGTCTTCCAAGCATATTCGCCAAGGAGGTTGAAACCACCCTTTTGGAAATTGGCTCTTACATCAAAGGCATTCACATTGGAAGGAAGATTCAACTTGTGGGTAGGGTCGGCGAAGATCTCCTCATCTGCCTTCTGATACTTGTTTACCCATGATGCACCAAGGGTAATCACCGTACCAGAGTTTGCCAAGCCCTTGAACCACTGGTCCAAGCCCAACTCGATGTCGGCACCGCTCACACAACTCTTGTTAAGTCGCCAATACTGACGTTGCTTACCTGCTAGTGCTTTGATTTGCACACCTTTCACAGGGCGAGTCACCAATCGAGCACCTACCAAAGAGTTGTCGATACCCAAACTCCGCTCCTCATAGGTACGAAGAATGAAACCAGAACCAAACTGCTCGTAGAAACTACCAAAGGTAATCTCTGTCGTCCCGAAGTGTCCTTTTACGTAAGCGAAAGGAACGCCCCATCCCTTGAAATTGTTCTCGAAACCAGGAAGTGGATGCTGCAAATACTCGAAGCGAAGACCTGCATCAACATGCTCACTCATGGCGTTCAATTCGACATAAGTATTGGTCAATCCCCAATCGTTGGTATCTTCAGTATGTATCTTCTTGTCTTTCTCTGGAATCAAGATATCACTCTGAATACTTCCCGATAAGGTTAAACCATTACTGCCGCCCAAGTTTTCTTGGGCAGCAGCGTTGGTCGCCAGTGTACTGGCTATGAGAGAGAAGATTAATTTATAATGTCTCATAAATACGTTATTCAGCCTTGATTAGTTCACGTACTTTCTCTATCAACTCATCTTCGGCACCATCGGTATAACCATTGTGTTTATAGACAATGTTTCCCTTGCCATCCACGATGATGGTGTAAGGAATCATCTGTACACCAAGAGCACGCTTGAAGTCGCCGTTAGGATCGAGCAACACCTCAAAAGGCCAACCATGGTTATCTACCAAAGGCTTCACCTTGTTGATGTTCTGCGCCTGGTCGATAGAGACGGCGATCACTTTTACGCCAGTTTCCTTCTGCCATTCTTCATATACTTCGCTGATGGCAGTCAACTCACGATTGCAAGGCTTGCACCAAGTTGCAAAGAAGTCGATGATGAAAGGCTTGCCATTGTTAGACAACGTATCTGTCTTGACAGCCTTGCCATCAATGTCCTTGATGACTACGGAAGGTAACTGAGCTGCGGCAACGCCGATATAGCAAAGGGCAATTGCCAATGTAAGCAATAACTTTTTCATATCTTTACGCTTTTAAAACGTGATTGTTTCTGATTACTTTTCTTTCTTGACAAGAACCATGTCATACAGAGAAGCCCACCACTCATTATTGATGAGATACTTCTTATATGGATAAGACGCAGAGAAAGCTCCGATGTACATACGCTTGAACTCTGCCGAATAACCGCCCTCATTGTAAGCGAGACCAGAGAAGCTTCCATACGTTCCCTTCTTCTTGTCATACTGCATATGGGCTGTAATGATACCACTCTTGTTGAGCAAGAGAGTATCGCCATTAGCATCCACTGAAGGGAGAATGGAGCCAGTAGGTGAAGCGAAGACGGTAAAGAAATAAGTCCATCCCTTCTTCTTGTCTTTATAACTTGCAACTTGGTCACCACTATTAATACTCAAACTGATACTGTCGGAGTCAAAAGTCATTGGGAACTGCAATGGCACTGTTACCTTACCATATAGGGCAGAGAAGTTCAAGGTGACGAGGCCATTGGCATTTTGTGACAAAACGGCATCTACCTTTCTCTCCATCACATCAGTGATTGGGTTGTAGCCAATCCACAACTCATAGTTTCCCAAGATATCCTTTTCGAAGTCATACTGAGTCACCTTGACTGAGTCTTTGAAGTTACCGCAAGAATATGCGACATAACCCACACGGATATGTCCTTCCTCATTGGAAGCCACATCTATTTTAAGACGTGAATCCTCAAACTTAGCAGTTATCCAACCAGGAGTAGATACCACCTTTCCTTCATAGTCTGTCTTCACATTGAAGTAATAGCTGTTGGCATCATCATTGACCTGCATAATATCGACCTTGTTCTGCACGATGAATATCATACCGAGCTGGTCCACATTCAGCATCACAGAATCATTTGCATTCTTCTTGATGGTAAGCATCGCATTACGTGACTCCGTCGTCAGATTCTGCTTGGCATAGAACTTCACGCTATCTCCCTTTACTTCTACCTGAAGCCAAGACTGGTCAGCATCACTGACGTATGCCTTGACGGGTTCGCAATCGAGAACGACACTTCCTGTATCAGGACATGCCTGAAGTGAGGTTTGGGAAGAGAGCACCTTGATGGTACTCAATTGCGTAGCCAAATTACTATCGTCATCACCACAAGAAGCCAACCCAAAGAGGCAACTTGCAGCAAGTAACATTGAAAATATCTTTTTCATCTTCATCGTTTCTATTATTATTTCACACGAGTCATGCGAGTTAAATATGTGAGTTGGGTAAGCATAATCAACTGACCGTCGGAATTATAAACTGGAGAACCAACTGCATTGGTAGCCAAGAAGACATACGAGTCAATAGCTGCCGCACCCACCTTGTTCCAAACGAAATCTACCTGATTAGCATCCTCGTTCCAACTACCCAAGAGGTCGCCAGTCCAATTGAAGCGTCCACCTGCATCAAAGCTTACTGGAGCTACATTGGCGTAGCTATATTCTTTTGTTGGGTCATCAGCATACTGCTGAACCAAAGAGATGGCTCCCTTGTCACGATAATATCTGAAATAGAGGTCGAAGTTCAAGCCATCGATATTGATTTTTCCCTTCAAGTAGATAGGGTTGTAATAGCTGAACTCGATACGGTATTGCTGAAGCGTATTGGTCTTCTTGTAATCAGCATCTGCTACATAGCAATCCAAAGTCCAAGTTCCCTCATAGAAATCAATCAACTGATAATGAGGAGGGTAATATCCCTCTACAGAAAGTGTACTAGCAGCATTATTACCAACCACCTCGAATGTATGTGTATCCTCATCATATTTCATCTCGCTGATTTCCTGACCATCTACTGTAATAGGGCTTTGGAAGCGAACACCCTTGCTGGTTACGAAATAAGGGACATCAGCCTTATCATTGCCAGCTTCGAGCACAGCTCTACGGGTATAGTCATCAAGAGAAATGTAACCGATAGAGTCATTACCATTCATCACCTTATTATTATAGCGGATGTCATTTGCCACACGGGTGATGCTGTCGAGATGCTCTTCCCAAGAAAGATTCTCTGGCATACGAGTCATCACCATCTTATTACCCCATTTCTTACCTTCCAAATAAATGGAATCATTAGTAACCTTCTGAATGAGGAACTCATAGTCACCTTGCTCACCATCAATAGAGCTGCTAGTTGGAGTAGCAAACTTGTGCATCAACTCATTGAAGGTATTAAAAGTAAGCACAACGCTCTGGTCTGTGATGATGTCATAACTAGACTTTGCCTCCTGATAGCCATCGCTCATATCACCAGCTACAATAGCATTTCCATTCTTAAACTTGCAGAGATAGGTGTAGCCACCGCCTGTATATTCCTCGCCAGTATAGTAAACGAGTTTCCAACCATTGGTTGCACTCTCAAGCACCTCTTTGTCATGTGCTACAGCCGCATCAATGCGTTCTGAAGCCGACTGCTCAAAGATATTTGTATCTTCGTGCAAGCTACAGCTTTGAATGCCAAATCCTGCGAGGACAACCGTTAATGTGAATAATATCTTTTTCATTATGGAGATTCTTTTAATTTAAATTTTCCAAGTCGAGAGATGACAACTCATTGCCACGATGCAAGACTGCATCACGCAACTTGTCGATGTCAAGTCCCCATGATTTTGACATGTAATCTCTAACGAAAGCCAACTTCTGTTCGAGTGCCTGACGAGCTGTCAAAGTTTCATCAACCTTATTGGCTCCTGCTGTTGAGAGGATTTTCTCCCACTGTGTAGGAGTAGAAGTTACGTAGGTAGAAAGCATCTCGGCGAAATCCTCCTTGCCTTCCTCCATGGCATAAGCTGTAACGAAGCCCTTCTTCTGAGCGTCCACATCCTCCACATTCGTCCAGTCACCACTCACATAGCCTGAGGCTGTCACCTTATCAAAGTTCTTGTTGTATGCCACCTTTTGGTTCAAGATATGGGTGAACTCATGGTGCATGGTGTGGAAATAATAGTCGTTGAGATAACTATAGTCTTTCAGATTCTCATCCGTCAAACTGTTCACTGTATAAAGTGTCACCTTCTGACCACCCTCAGCAGTACCCAACACGATGGTACCATTGCTATTGAAAGCAGGCGAACCTATCAAGTGGATCACTCTAGGTACATTTTCCTTGATAAAGTCTGGACCGATAGCCTCAGCGTATGCATCAAACCAAAGATATTTGATGATGATAGCCAACTTGGTGGATTTCGCAGAGTCGGCAGGAACCAAGTTCTTGGTCATATCGCTCTCGATGTCCTTCATCTTATACAAGAACGACACATTATATGGATAGGTGAAGTTCTTTAAAAGCCATTGGTCAAAGGCATTTCGCTCCACTGGGGTCGTTGGGAAGTTGGTTGGGTCGGATGGGGCATCTTCAGAACAAGAACCCAAACCCAAGCCTACTGCCAAGCCTAATATGACGATATATATATACTTTTTCATAAGTTTCAATAATTATTATTTTGACGCATTGGCTATATTTCTAGGATTGGCATGCAAGCCAACCTTGATGACATCTTGTGGCAACTGGATGGCGAGACGTGGATCACCAGCCTTGATGCTATCCGTCAACTCACTCACCTGGTCATCATTGACGATAGTGCGGCGATACATAGTCATACCATAACGCTTTACATCCTGCAAACGGAAGCCCTCATGCATGGTGAGGATTCGCTTCAAGTGGAGGATACAATCCAACAAAGGTTCCTGTGTCTCTGAGTCAATAGGGAACGATGTATGGAAAGCCTTCTTTGGAGTAGCTGCATCAGGCTCATAATACTTCAAGTTGCTGCCATAGAATGATTTCACACGATTCAGTGTATAAGAAAGACCTGTATTGGCGAAAACAGACAACTCTGTATTGATGTCCTTCATCGCCTTCTCGTACTCACCCATCAAAGCATAAGCCTCAGCACGCTCAATCAGCGAAATATCTGTGGTGAACACTGCATATACAGAGTGAGGAGCACCTGTATTTGCCTGGATATCATAATACTCAAAAGCGTATGGGATTTTAATCATCATATACTTAGAGGTTACCTGAGTATTATACAAACAAGTAAAATTCAAGTTCTCATTAGTCTTACCCCAAAGTCCATTAGAAAGCAAAGTCTCCTTCTCGGCGATAACCTTGTTGTGAGAGAACTTATTGCCAATAGCAGGGAATGGTCCACCAATGGCACCCCACATGGAGTAGCAAATCTGCAAAAGCAAGTTTGCCTTGTTGCTAGAATTGACAAAGGCATTAGGCTGAATCTGACCGCTATAGCTCATAGCCGACCATGAAGCCCAATCACGCAAGCTAGCTCTTGGGTCTGAACCCAAAACTTGGTCTGCGTATGCCACAGCCTTGTCATACTGCTGATAATAGAGATAGAAACGCTCAGCAAAAGCAGCGGCTGAAGATGGTGTAAAGTGGAACTTTGGCTGTGTATAGTTGTCTGTCAACAATGGAATACCAGCCTTCAAGTCTGCCTCGATATTGGCATACAACTCTGTCAATGTACCACGCTCATACTGCGTATCAATGGTTTCATCCACATGTTTAGGGTAAGGCAAGCCCATATATTGGTCGGCAGTTGTCTTATCGTATGCCATGCAGAAGATGTTGGACAACTGGAACATGGCATAAGCACGACACAGCAAAGCCTCTCCCTTCTGAGCAGCATAAGAGCTCTGATCTTCTGCTGGAAGTTTTTCTATATGATCGAGCACTTGGTTGGCTGTAGCTACAGCTGCATAATGAGTCGTCCAAAGATACTTAGGTGACTCATAATCGGTGGTCTCAGTGATGTCCTCCCAACGATAAGCCTGTCCTTGGAACTTATTGAACTCCGTCCAACCAGTCTTGTCATTCTGATCGGTATTGTCGGAATACATTTCGAGCAAGTAGGTAGCATTCGTCTCAGGATAGGCTGTTACCAAAAGCTTGCTACACTCCTCTGGTGAAGTCAACTCCATACGGCTGTCTGGGTTCTTCTCAAGAAAGTCGTTACAAGAAACCAAGGCGATGGAGAGCCCCAACATCGAGAAGCCTATATATTTTCTAATTGATTTCATATTTTCCTTATATATAATAATGTATATATTAGAATCCTAGTTTCACTGTCAATGTGAACTGACGAGGCATTGGAGAAGCCACACCACCGGCATTGATAAACTCAGGATCCTGACCATTCAACTTCTTGTCGGCATAGATTAAGAACAAGTTGGTAGCTTGCAGCTTTACTGACATATTCCCGATTGGAGTACCATGGAACCAAGCCTGTGGAAAATCGTAAGCCAAAGAAACTTCCTTCATTCGGATGAAATCACCCTTCGCAATACGCTCTGTTGAATAGTTGTAGGCATTATAACCATAAGTCAACTCGTAGTTTTCTCTCACATCACGATATGCCAAGATACCTGGCACATTGGTTGTCTTCTCATTTCCACTGACCATCCAACGGTTCTTAAACACTTGTGTCATAGAAGTTAAGTCTGTGTATGAACCACTGAACACAGGGTTGAGACGTACCACATTACCAAATGCGTAGGTCATAAAGATGTTCAAATGGAAGCCTTTGTAATTGAAGATATTGCTCAACGAACCAGAATAAACTGGATCGGATGGACCTTCATACTTCAAGAAGTCTGTCAAGTCACGCTCTTGGAAATTGATAGAAGAAGTTGTAATCTCACCTTTCTCGTTGACAAACTGAGGTCTTCCCTTCTCATCCAAGCCCACGAATGGGATAGAGAAAATGGTACGTACAGGATAACCCTGCTTAGCAAAACCACTACCACTAATCATATCCATCACCGTTCCCTGATTGAAGAGAGCTGTAATCTTTGTTTTGTTGTGTGAATATACCAAACTGGTATTCCAAGAGAAATCCTTCATCTTGATATTAGTAGAAGAGATACTCAACTCCTCACCCCAAGACTTCATCTTACCAGAGTTGGCAAACATGGTACCCTTCAAGAATGTAAGTTGTGGTACCAACTCGTCGAAGTTACGACGCTGATAGACATCGAAGGTTACATTCAAGCGATCATTCCACAAACCAGCATCAATACCCACGTTGAACTCATTCTTCTTCTCATATGTCAAAGCAGAGTTACCATACTGATAAATGGTAATACCACTCTCCTTATCAGAAGCTGTAGGACGATACTGAGTCATCGCTCTCAACACGGTAGAAGAAGAAGCATAAGACGCATCTGGAGGTGTACCGGTCAAACTATAAGAAAGACGCAATGTCAAGTGTGACAATGGATTGAGCTTCTCAAAGAACTTTTCCTCATGTACATTCCACGCTGTAGAAATATTCCAAGTAGGCATCCAGCGAGCACCACTATTCTTACCCAACTGGTTGGAACCTTCATAACGGAGAGTGCCATTGAGTACATACTTTCCATTATAAGAATAGGTAGCGTTACCATAGAATGCCACGGAACGAGAGTCGGTATTCTTCAAAGAGTAGTAAACGGTGTTCTCTTCCTCACTCTTCTTGAAGAATTGATATACATAGAATGGTATCTCGCCAGATGTATATTGCATACCCCAACCATTAAACCAAGTACGGTTACGGTTGATGCTGTTGGTCTCCATACCACCGAAGAGGTTCAAGATGTGAACACGATTGAACGTCTTGTTAAACTGTGCGGTAGCACGGAAGTCATAGTTGAGCATACGATTATCTGTACGCTGATAAATACCACCTTGTGGCAAGATGGTGATAGGCAATGAATAAACATTGTCAGGGTCGGTGTATAAATACTTGTTATCGTCACGAATCTGGGTTGTACCCATTGCACGATAAGCCTCTGCCTGATTGGAAGAGTCCATAATCTTGTGTTCCTGAGTAGTAGCACTATATTTCAAAGCACCCAACAAAGATAACTCCAAACTCTTGATAGGCTTCCACTTAAACTCTGCCTGGAACTTAGCATCAATGACATTGAGGTCAATAAAGTTGGTAGCCAACTCATGCTTGATGTTGAATGGAGCATAGTTAGCACGATAATACTCATTAGGATCAAGAGCACGAGATGTGTTCAAGGCATAAGAGTAAGGGTTGATGTCGAAGTCACGCTTCACCTGACCAGACACAACATCCACATCCTGACCCAATGTGCCAGGAGCCTTCTGCTTACGATAAGAAGCACCACCTATCACGTTCACCGACAAATTATCGAGAATGTGATGTGTGACATTGGCATTGAAAGTATAACGATTTACCTTACTATCCACATACCATCCTGGATCAAGCATGGCACTCATGGAAGCATAATAATTAGACTTGCTTGTACCACCACTCAAGCTGATAGAGTGGTTTTGCATAATATTGGCAGAGAAGAGTTCGCTAAACCAATTGGTATTGCGGAACTCAGCTTGCTGCAAGTAAGCGTTCTTTGCCTCCTCAGTATTTTGGATACCAAACATACCACTGGTCTTATCGTAAGTTGTAATCAATTCATACATCTTACCATAAACACCATAGTTGCTACTATTCAGAACGGTAGAAAGATTCAACCAACCTTTCTTCTCCATCTCCTTATAGATAGCCATTTGGTCTTGCGAGTTCAAAATATCGAAATCGCTATAAGAAGGAATCAGACGAGTAGTAAACTCACCAGTATAGTTAACATGTGCTTGACCTTGTTTACCCTTCTTGGTTGTTACGACAATGACACCAGCCATCGCACGAGCACCATAAATAGAAGTAGCGGAACCATCCTTCAGAATCTGGAAGCTCTCAATATCATCAGAGTTCAAGCCTGCGATAGCAGAAGAAATCAAGGTTTCAGGGTCACCAGAAGAGAGGTCATCGGCATTGACATCAGATACGTCTTCCATGATGACACCATCAACGACCCAAAGAGGTTTGGAGGAACCATAAATAGAAGTAGCACCACGTACACGAATTTTAGGGGCAGTACCGAAAGTACCACTCACGTTCTGTACAGACACACCTGCTGCACGACCTTCCAAAGAACGGCTAATATCTGCGACACCATCCAACTTAGCATCGGCGGCATTAACCTTGTCTGTTGCTCCTGTAAACAATCTTCGGTCTGTACGCTGCAGACCCGTAACAACCACCTCTTGCAATTGCGCCTCTGGTTTCAAGGAAACCTTCATATTAGCAGTTGCAGGCAAAATCTGTGTTTGCATTCCAACGTAGCTAATCTGCAATTTGGAGCCACTTGGAACATTCAATTTAAACTTACCGTCTATATCTGTGACGGTTCCTGTCGAATTACCCCCCCCGAAATCACAACGGAAGCACCAATAACAGGTTCACCATCATCTTGAGATATGACAGTTCCAGATACATCTACCTGGGCAAACGCCACCCTTAGGCTCATCAACAAACAAGTCAAGAATAGCGTGAGTCTTTTCTCCATATTTTCTCGTCTTATAAAATAAAAATTATTAAAATTAAATATCGTGTGCAAAATTACAACTATTTCCCGATACACACAAAGAAAAAATGAAAAAAAAAACTATATTTACCCAAAATACTTTATTTTTTATACTAAAAACATACAATTCCTTACATTTTATAAGACACACTGTTCATTTTTGCTAAAAGGCTATATGATTAGGATGCCCCTAGCACTTTTCACTAGAAACAAATAAACCAAGAAAAATCTCAGCCACGAGACACCCCTAATAGCGTTTCGTGGCTGAGTTTATTTTTATTTCTTAATGGTAAATTCGAACTTCAAGCCGCCTTCGGGCAGATTGCTCACTCGGATGGTGCCTCCATGCAGGAGGACGGCATTCTTGACGATAGCGAGACCTAAGCCGGTGCCTCCCATCTTACGACTTCTGCCCTTATCCACACGATAGAAGCGTTCGAAGAGACGAGGGAGATGTTCCTGAGGCACGCCCTGTCCATTGTCACGGAAGATGAAATGCCACTTGTTGCCTTGCTCCCTCCCCTCCAAGGTCATCGTCGTTCCCTCACCGGCATAAGCGATGGCATTGTCGGTGAGATTGCGGAACACGCTATAGAGCAAGCTGCGATTGCCCTTCACCACGATGCGCTCAGGCAACTGGTTGATGAAGGTCATCTTGCGCTCCTCTCGTTCCAAGGTAGTCTCCCTGGCAATGTCTGCCACCATCTTGGTAATATCCACCGCCTCAAAATCTATCATGTCGGAACCATCATCCAAGCGGTTCAATGTGGAAATGTCACGGAGCAAGGAGGTAAGTCGCTCGCTCTGAGCATAACAACGCTGCAAGAACTGTGCCTTCATCTCGTCATTGATATGCGGATTGTCGAGGATGGTCTCCAGATAACCCTGGATGCTTGCCACTGGGGTCTTCAACTCATGGGCGATGTTCTGGGTAAGCTGTCGTTTCAAGATGTCCTGTTCCTTTCGGGTGGTCTGGATGCGCTTATACATCTTGATGATACGCTCGGCGATCTCGCCCAACTCATCGTTTGGGAACGAAGCCAAGTCTTCTATCTCCAAACTCTCGTTGTGGTCAGCCTTGTAGGCGAAGATGCGAAGCTTGGCGATGTTCTTGCCCAGTCGGTTGGTGAAGCGATAGAGCACGATGGTCAAGAGGATGATGGCGCCGATGGCAAACCAGATGTAATGCTGGTCAGCTTGCAACGACTTCGAGAGGTCGTTGTTGTATGGCAAGGCACTGCGGATGATGATGGAGTCAGCAGGGAAATAGGATGCCACATAGAAGTAGTCCTGCTTCATCGTCTTCGACTGGCGATCGACACTCGAACCTTGTCCGCTCTTCAGCGCCTCCTGTATCTCCTTTCGGTTGATGTGGTTGGCGAAATGGTCGTAGTCCTTGCGCATATTGTCATACACCACCTTTCCATCGGGACGTACCAAGGTGACACGCAAGTCCTTGCTCTCATGGTTCCTGACGAAGGTGGAGATGATATCCTTATCATGGTGGAACGCCAAGTCCTCCTCCAGCAGTGCGTTGTATCCTTCCAACTTCATCGTGAGCGTACTGATCTTATATTGTTTCTCACGCATTTGCTGGAAGACGATAAAACTGACGGCGAACACGAGGAACACCGTCAGCACCGTGAAATACAACTTTCTACCTACTCTTGATTTTGTATTCTGTACTTTTATCATCACTATTTCTCCATTAGAAAAGCATTTGAGAACTTCACTTACCCTTATGCGTCGAAGTAATATCCGAAGCCGAGTCGAGTGACGATACACTTGGCAAACGGACCTATCTTCTTTCTCATTCGGGTGATGTTGACATCAACCGTACGGTCGAGCACCAACACATCCTTAGGCCATACTCGGTCGATGAGTTCCTGGCGAGAGAACACCCTTCCCTTCTCTTCGAGCAAGAGGCGAAGGAGTTCAAACTCGGTCTTGGTGAAAGGCACATTTTCGCCGTCGATGCTCACGGTCTTCTTGTCGAGGTTGAGCACCAAGCCTTGATAAGAGATGGTGGTAGGTTCGGTAGCCTTGCCATTCTTCTCAGCGGTACGGCGAAGCACGGCACGAATGCGAACCAGCACCTCACGGATGGAGAAAGGTTTGGAGATATAGTCATCGGCACCCAGGTTGAATCCTGTCACGGTATCGTTCTCCGTATCACGAGCCGTGAGGAAGATGATAGGGATTTGCGCCGTCATCGGGTTTGCCTTGAGTTGCTTAGCCATTTGGAAGCCGCTCATACCTCCCATCATCACATCGAGCAACAGGAGATTGAAGCCTGCGACATCTTTCTCCAAAGCCTCCTCTGCCGAGTTGGCTGTTTCTACTTCATACCCTTCAGTCTCAAGATTGAACTTGAGAATCTCGCAAAGGTCTTGCTCGTCATCTACCACGAGAATCTTGTAATTGTTCTCTTCCATCGTTTACGATTGAAATCTATATATATAATAAGGTATAGCTTTCCTATGAAAGCTTCATCTCACTGAGGTCTTTCCTCGGGTGCAAAGATACGACTTTTATTTTGTAACACGCATTTCATATGATTACAATTTCATTTCATTTTCCTGTGTTTTCGCACACATCAGAAAAAGCGTAGAAAAGTGAGGTTCGAGGCGTTAATAAACGTTAGAAGACTTGCTATTGCGGATTGTTTTCCCTATCTTTGTAGTCAGAATCATCTTTTACTTATACTTAAATATGCGATAACCTAAAAGACCTAGATACCCAATTATGCAAGACACAAGAAGCGGAGAGGCATCAGTCCCAAGGACTAGCACTCTCCGCTTTTGTGACTATTGACCAATAGATTTCAAATATCTAAGGAATTCCATAATATTCACAACATCCACTTTCGGAAAAGGAATCGTTTTCAGAACATCATAATGTTTATCATTGCTTACTATAAAAATAGCTTGAGCAGCTACAGCGCAATCAACAAACTTATTGTCATCTTTATCTTTGTCTATAAGCCCCATTCTAAAATAAGGCTCCTTAACAAGAACGAATCTACTATTGAGAAGGACTTGTATTATATTATTTGCAATACTAGCATTCGTTTTCTGCTCAATTATCTCTTGATACTCAAGCATAATTTCAGTTGAAACACACAAGATATATTTCCCTTCTTGCAAGCCTTTCCATATATCATAGAACTGCCCTTTGCGAGACAAAGAGGCAATAAAACAATTTGTATCTAGAACTATTCTATCCACGATAAGGAGTTCTTAAATGTTCTTTGAGGATTTCCTCATTTTTCTCATTATCCCATTTCCCCTCGTCCCAGAGTTTGTCCATCTCTTCATCGACCTTGTCCGCAAAATACTGTGTAAGCGCATCTTTAATATCAGACAGAGCCGATTCTGTCCGAGCATAAGAAAACATCTTCAAAAGATGCAACTGAGTTGGATTTAATGCTGCTACAGCCATAATCTTCTATATTTAATCTTTGTGACAATATTATCACGTGGCAAAGATAAACAATTAAATTGAATCTTCCAAATATTTTAACCAAAAAGAGCGGAGAGCAACTTGTCATTAGGCAAGTGCTCTCCGCTATATATAAGCTTCTACTTTTTCTTACTTTCGGGACTAATACTCATCCCAGTCTTCCCAAGTGGAGAAGGCGTTCTGCTTGGCACGACCATCTTCTGGTCCTCCAGGACCTTCAACATCTGGACTTTCCGGACCTGTTTCTCTGTCTGTTGGCG
This sequence comes from Prevotella sp. CAG:732, assembly GCA_000436035.1. Classification (GTDB taxonomy): domain Bacteria; phylum Bacteroidota; class Bacteroidia; order Bacteroidales; family Bacteroidaceae; genus Prevotella. The sequence continues at coordinate 28,120 of FR893208.1, forward strand.
AGCCTGCAAGAATAGATGAAACTTCTGTAACCAGCAAACAGTCCAATCTTGGTACTATATACTTTTTCTTTCTCATCAATTATTTTACTATATGTTTTTTTCCGTTCACAAGATATACTCCTTGTGCTAGTCCAGCCAAGCTTGTAGAATTCTTTCTAACAATCTGACCATTCATACTATATACATTATTGTCAGTAGTCTCGTTTGGAGTCTCAATTTCAATCTGATCTACTCCAGTTGTCTCATCCCATTCGCCAATAGAAGTAGCTGAGTATTTTGCCATATTCTGAGTACCAGACTCTGTTCTGAATGAATCATCAATCAAATCAAACTTATCATTTGCCTTTGATACTGTAACAATAGCAGAGTATGGAGTCCAACGACCACTCTTGTTTGAACCTTGATACTTGAAGGTAACCTTTCCGTTTGTAAAGCTCAAGTAGTAGCAGTTGCTAGGACGCTTATAGACGATTTTCTCATCAGCACTAGTTGCCATACACTCTTTTGCCTCAGAAGTATTCTGAATCCAGTTTTGATCACCACCATAGTTACCGACAAATGTATAGACATAATCAGTTTCACTACCATACTGGTCAATAGCAGTCACATTTACCTCTTGTTCTGAGCCACCTTGAATCTTATACTTTGCAACCATAGCAAACTTAGGATTCTCGCCCTCACCAAATTTCTTAGAAGGCTTGATCAAATATGGCATGTGAGCCTTGATGGTATCGAACTTCTTGTTGAACTTCAAAGTAATCAATCTCTTTGACTCATTACGAACTACCTCGCCCAAAGTGTAAACCTTTGCATTCTCACCAAATGTTTCAGCTACTTCTTCTGCATCCATATCAAATGGAACACATAATGTCCACCAGTCATCATCTCTTACAGGAAGAATGACATCAGAAGTCTTAGATGGCTTAGGCGCATCTGCAACAGACAAAACAAAACGCAAAATACCTTTATGCTTCATCTGCTCTTCTGTCAGAGGCTGGCCTTCAAAATTTTTGTTATTAACAATACCATAATTTGCATGAGTATCATTATTACCATGTGCTCTATTGAAATCATCCTGTGAAGGCCACATACGGTTCTCACCCAAATACAAATCTGGAATAGAATATGAACGAGTCAAGTCTGTATAAGTTGCCTTTTGAGCCTCAGACAAATCTGCTCTGTAATGCAACACTGTAAACCAAATGCCATTGTTTACATAGTTATTACGAGTAGCCTTGCTGCTTGTTGGGGCCATAAAGCCGCCCCATCCAGTGTAAGGACCTGTTCCAAATACATCCTCATCACACTCAGGAGCTTCCAATCCCTGGAAATAGACATCAGAAAGCAAATTATCATAAGGTAAAAAAGCCAAATGACCTAAATACTCAACAGAAGAAGGAAATGCCAATTTAGTAAATCCATTTTGTTCGAAAGCACCATCGTCAACACGCTTCAAACCTTCTGGCATATTCAAAGATCTCAAACTGCGGCACAATTTGAAAGCGTTCTTTCCAATGCTTTTCAATGTAGATGGCAACTCCAAAACTGACAATTTTTCATGCTGTACAAAAACGCCATCACCAATAGCTGTATATCCTTCAGGAATTACAAGAGTTTCCAAGTTTTGGAAGATAACTCTTGGAGTTTGATCATTTGCAAAAGTAAAAAGTCTAGTAGGAACCTCTGTTTGTGTCGTAGAAGTAACCTTTGGCAAAACAAGAGTTTTTAAGCTTGAATATGGTTGGCTATTTGCTGCAACAAGAAAAGTACCTTTTGGATTTGCCCAATTGCCTACCTCATCAGCATCTGCTTGTGAAAGATGATCTATTTCAGCTTCGCCCAAATCCAAAACTTCCAAATTCTTTTGCCAATTATTTGCTAATAACGCATTTACGTCACCATCATTAATTGGACCAACTACCTTAAACTTATTTGTATAAGGCACATTAATAACATAGCTAGCATTCCAACCATTCAACTGCCCAATCTGACCAGCCTCTGTCGTAGTAATAGTAACCACGCCATTAGCGTCTGGCTCAGATACAGTTGCCTGTGCCATGATGTTTCCTGCATAGGAAACGAGGATTGCGAAAGCCAAGACCAAAGCCTTTGCGCTCTCTGAAAGTAGAATCTTTTTCATCTTAAACTTATCTTTTACTTATATACAATATACTTATACTATCATCTTCATCACCAGCTAAAACTTAAATCATCTTTTACTTATACAATACTTAGTCTCTGAAAACTTATGTAGCTGTGTAATGTTTCTTTTACTTTTTCTTCTACAACTGATATAATCAGCACTTTTACTTTTGATGGTGCAAAGGTACAATAAATAATAATAAGTTGTACTTTGATTTTTGTCCTAATTAGGGTCTGCTGAATTAATTTCGA
>FR893209.1 GCA_000436035.1 Prevotella sp. CAG:732
CCTGATGGCAAATGGTATGGCATCATCTTCCAGGACAGAGGGGGAGTGGGACGAGTGCTCACCTTGGAGCCATGCACTTGGAAAGATGGATGGCCTATGCTTGGGGATGCGAATGGAGATGTGCCTCTCACGATGACCAAGCCTGTGTTGGGCTACGACGGCAAGGGAGTGGTGTATAGTGATGATTTCTCTCGTCCTAAGCTTGACTTGCAATGGCAGTGGAATCATAATCCGAACGATGAGGCTTGGTCGCTGACAGAGCGCAAGGGTTGCCTTCGCCTCAAGACTTCTCGCATCGCAGAGAATCTCTTCATGGCTCCCAATACTTTGACCAATCGTGTGGAAGGACCTGCTTGCGAGGGAATCGTCAAGATGGATGTGAGCAAGATGAAGGATGGTGATGTGGCTGGTCTTGCTGCCTTCCAAGGCGATGCGGCTTTGCTCTCCATCGTGAAGGAAGGCAAGCGGTCGTTCATCGTAGGAAGCAAGGAGAGTGTCGCCTTGTCGGATGAGGATAAGGTGGTAACTGATGTGAAGCGAGAGGAAGTGTATCGTCAGGCTCTGAAGTCGAAGGTGGTCTATCTGAAGATGAGTTGTGATTTCCGTCTTCATCAAGACCTTGTCACCTTGTCTTATAGCGTGGATGGCAAGAACTGGGTGGAAGCCATCCGAGGCTTCAAAATGATATTCGACTATAGGCGATTCTTCATGGGCACTCGCTTTGGCATCTACAATTACGCTACCAAGAACAAGGGAGGCTTTGTGGATGTCGAAAGCTTTACATATAAGAAGCAGGAAAAATAGGGTGGTCTATCTGCTTATTGATTCCGATATGCCAATGGCGACATGCCGGAGCGTAGCTTGAAGAAATTGCTCAATGCGCTCTGGTCGCTAAAGTGAAGGCTGTCGGCGATTTCTCCCATCGTCATATCCGATTGCTTCAGCAGATTGCATATCTCCTTATATAATAAAGAGGAGACGTGGTCGTTGACTGTGGAACCGCTTATCTCTTTTACCAATCTGGAGAGATAGGCGGTGGATACATTCAGTTTGTCGGCATAGAAGCGAATCTGTCGCTCCTTGCGGAAGTTGCGATACAGATGGTGGAGGAAGATCTCATATACCTCCTTCTTGTGCCCAAGGTCGTGGGTGATGCTGCACTGCTCGTACTGGAGGCAAAGATACACATTATTATCTTTATTTCCAAACTTCTAGGTCTTTTTATTAGGTGGTTTGAAACTTTTTGAGTACCTTTGTCGTGCGTATCATTTGATACGCACGATTTAAACAATAAGATTATGCCAAGAGCTACAGGGCCAATCGGTTACATAGAGCATCGCTCTCCCCGCAAAGACGAGAACGGTAAGTATATCATTCATCCCCAATTCGTGCAGAAGGAAATGTATGATGCGGAGAAGATGGCGCACGACTCGCAAGGTCGATGCATGACAAACGGAGCGCAGTTTGTCTCGGTGATGGATACCATTGAGACGCTCACCCTCCAAGCTTTGGGCAGGGGCGATGCGGTACGCATTGGCGACATCTGCACCATCCGTCCGAAGTTGCGAGTACGCCATCATAAGGATGAGAATGGGGAGGAGTATAAGAAGACTTACCATGAGGGCGAGTTGATTCCAGCCAATGAGGTGGAGGTGTGTGGCTTTGACATTCAGCCCACCAAGGAGTTTATGGATGAATTCGACCGCCATCATTACGGTGAATGTAGTCGTCAGATGTGGAGCTTGAAGATGCCGGCTTCTTCCCAAGACAAGGAGGAGTCGTATGTGCTGAAGGTGTGTGAGGAGCAAGGCTATGTCACGGTCAAGGACTTCGTGAGCCACTTCGGTGTGACCAAATACCATGCTCGCAAGGTATTGGAGGGCTACTGCGAGATGCCAGCTGGTTGGCTTCGTGCCATCAAGGAGGGTCCGATGGTGCTATATACCATATCTTTTATGGATATTATTCTTGTCATTTTAGAAAGCGCATTTCTTGCTAATACCAAATATTTTGCAGAAAATCTTCTGATTATTTGCTAATACCAAATCTTTTCGTTACTTTTGTAGCGTCATTCCTTGGATGGCAGGCAATGTGATGCTGGCGATAATCCGAGGCTTGGCTCTATTTTTTGAGAAAATGGTACTTTTAGAGAATGTTCATCTCTTCAGAAAATAGAGATTCCTGCTAATGTTACATCTATAGGTTCTCAATGTTTTTATTTGTGCCAAAACCTCAAAGAAGTCAACTTCTTGGGTACTTCTATAAAAAGCATAGATAAAGGTGCTTTTAAAGGATGCTATTCACTTGAAAGAATAATGCTTCCGAGCAGTATGTTACTTGTTGGAGAAAGATGCTTTGAAGGATGCCCTAATATAAGGGAGATTCACAGTGAATCAATAAATCCTTCGGTCATAAGCGAAAATGCGTTTAATGACATATATGACTTTGCAAAATTGTATGTCCCAGTAGGATGTATAGAAAAATATGCCAAATTTAATTTATGTTGGAGTTGATGCTGATTCTTTGAAGTTGCCAACTGGTACTTATATAGTAAAAGAACAAAATAAAACGAAAAAATCATTGTGAAGTAAAGGAAGGACAAAAGTGGGCGAGCCTATAGTCAGGCTTGCCCGCTTCCTTTTATTTGTATATTTTTTTAAGCGTTCCTTATTCCACTACCTTCCAGTCCAAGAGTCCCTTACCCATGTCTTCCAATTCGATGGCGAGACCTACGACCTTTCGCTTGTCAGCCTTGAATGGTTCAAGGTAGTTATTGTCGATGATCTGTTTTTCGGCAGCGGAAATGCCTCCATTCTTGGTGAGTTTCAACTCTATTACATATATATAATGTATGGTAGTTACCACCAAGTCAATTCTTCCAGTGGCAAGCATCTTCTCTACTTGCACACGGCAACCGATGGCATTGAAGATGGTGCTCATGATAAGGCGGTATCGCTCCTCCATATCCATACTAGCTAACTTCTTGTTGCTGTATGGTACATCGGCAATCAAGGCTTTGAGACATTTCATCGCCTCAGGCAAGTTGCCAGTGTCCATATAGAGGTTCAGAAATGCTTGCGTTGACATGGTGTCATTGGTCTTGCGCATAGCTAAAGTTGGCAAGACTATCTCGTTCAGAGCTTGTCTTACTTCATGATTAGGAATGCCCAATAGATAAGTACCGCTCATGTATCCTTTGATGGTAAGGTAGCCTGACTGATACAGAAATAACTCTGGACCACCACCCGTAACATCAGATGTCTCAATGACAGAACTTATTAATGCACAATTCTCAAAGTCTTTCAGACGGATATCCAAATCATCCACAAACTTGGGTAGGAGCGAGGTTGCACCAGATGCAGCCCAATAGTTCCTTAGCTCATTGTCAGACAAGGCATTGATGAGGCTGAAAGGATTGAAGACATCTACCATATTCTTTCGGCTGAAGTGATAGCCATCATAATAGGCTTGCAACTGTTCGATGGTCTCGTCTGTGCTCCAACCATTTTGTTCGCCCATCATTGTAATCTCAGGCATGAAATTCTCCTTGATTTCATCCTTGGTGATGCCGCATAAGGCTGCGTATGGTGCATCAAAACTGATGTTGGTCAGATTGTTGAGCACAGAGAAGAGGGAAATCTGCGTAAACTTAGTGATGCCAGTGATGAAGACAAAACGTTCGTAGTTATCGTCAGCTTTAAGAATGGCGAAAACCTCACGATATACCTCAGTGCATTCATCATGTTGGGGTGTCTTCCAAGAATGTTGCAGCGGAGAATCATACTCATCAATAAGAATGGCAACTTGCAAGCCTGTCTTCTTGTTTGCAGCTGATAGAATGCCATGAAAGCGATCTGCTAATCTAGCAGTTGGGTCAGGTGTGATACCATATAGATTCTCGTATTCCTTGAAGCGCAGATTTAGGTAAGACCGCAATGTTCCTGCATTAGCTCCGCCACGGCTCATGTCGAGTCTGATGACTGGGTAGTGCGTGCTCGATTTTTCACCTCTTCGCTACCATTGTCACTGTAGTCGTCACCTGTGATGAAGAGACCTGTGATGATAGACGAGGTGATTCTAGCTCGGTTTTCTCCTTCTGTGGCATCACGCAATACAACGTGGTCGGCATCGTTGTATTGGTATATTCTATCAATCCACCAGCCCCATGATAAGGCATTCATCGTATATTCTGTGTCCTTTATTTGGTTCCATGCGTCACATGCAATACGACGAGATTGGGCATATTGAGCTGGGAAAATGGGAGAGATGGACAAATTGAGATACATGTCATGGAAGATGCTGTCTAGCAATTGCATTCCGTAGTTGTAAGCCTCGGTACCTGTATTGATACTCGTGTTGTACCAATGGTCTGCTTCCATTCTTCCGTGTGTCATAAAATCCATCTTTACATATTTGTAGCCGCATCTGCGGAATTGTGATGCTACGTCTTCCATCATTTTCTTGATGGCTGGCTGGGTCGGGTCGATGGCATACCTTCAATTCCCAATTGTTGGATTGAATACTTTGCTTGTTGCTGCATGAGCACAAACTGATGGTTAGAATGGTTGTAATGTAGAAGATTTTTTTCATAATTGTTAGTTGATGGTATTTAGTTACTCATCTGTTGGCAAAGGTAAATAAAAAAATAGAAATTACAGGGTTGGAGTTTGTCATAAAATAACAATATATAGTTTATGATATAAATATTTTATAATTTTCTACATTTGTTATATCGAAAAGGAGTGATTAAATTTGTTGTTATTGATATTTTGTAGTACTTTTGCATCTCGTTAGTGTCTTATATATATAAGGTATATAGAGAGACTGATAACAAGAATGATAAAGAGAGAAAATAAGATGAAGAGAATTTGTGATTTCATTTCCCGATATATGGGAGTTATCGTGCTGCTGACAGCTGTAGTGGCACTGATGTTGCCAGATTCATTTCAATGGGTAGATACCATTTACATTAACCCCTTATTGGGAGTCGTGATGTTTGGCATGGGATTGACGCTTAATCCAGCTGATTTCAAGATTGTGTTCAGCCGTCCCAAGGATGTCATTATTGGTTGCTTGGCACAGTTTATCGTGATGCCAGTACTGGCTTGGATACTTGCCAAGGTTTTCCACTTGAGTCCAGAACTAGCCTTGGGCGTGATATTGGTGGGATGTTGCCCCGGCGGAACAGCATCCAATGTCATCACTTATTTGGCTAAGGGCGACTTGGCTCTTTCGGTGGGAATGACGGCGACCTCTACCGTCTTGGCACCTTTCTTGACTCCACTCATCACGTGGATGATGGCAGGTACCTTTGTGCATGTCGATGCTATGAGCATGTTCTTTTCTATCGTTCAGGTGGTGATACTCCCGATAGTCGTCGGCTTCATCATCCAGCATGAGTGCCCGAAGTTTACCTCGCGAGCCGTGGCTTATCTGCCAGCCTTTTCTTCGTTGGCAATCACCTTCATCGTTGGCATCATCGTGTCGCACAATGCCGAAAAACTTCTGACGAGTGGTTTGCTTATCATCTTGGTGGTGATGCTGCATAATGTGTGTGGCTTGCTCTTGGGGTTCTCCATCGGCAAGTTGCTCAAACTGGAATATAAGAAATGTGTCGCCATTTCCATCGAGGTGGGCATGCAGAATTCAGGACTAGCCAGCTCGCTAGCCACCCTTCATTTCGCAGCATATCCACTCGCTACTATTCCTGGTGCTATCTTCAGCGTATGGCATAATATCAGTGGAGCATTGATGGCAAGATTGTATGCTAGTCGCAGAGGGGAGCCTATATAAGATAAAAGCTTGCAAGTAATAAGGGGGTTACTTGCAAGCTTTTGTTGTTTTTGATGTATCTTTAGATGCTTCCAGCAAACTTTCGAAATCTTCGCAGAACTCTGTCATCTTGTGATAGAGTAGGTTGCTGCCTTTGTCGGATAACTCCTGATCGGGGAGGGGACCGCTGTTGATGGCGACAGTGAAGATGTTGGCGGCTACACCGGCACGTACACCTAGAGGGGCATTTTCTACTACGATGCCTTCCCATGGCTTTAGTTTGCCTGCCTTTTCCAATCCCATAAGATATGGATCGGGATTCGGTTTGCCACGCTTCACGTCGTATGCGGTTACGATATGATTCTCGTCGAGGAAGTCACCGAAGTCATTGAGCAATCTTTGTATGAGCGGGCGTTGACCACTGCCAGTAACCACGCCAACTTGCATTCCTGCGTCCGTAATTTTCTGCATGATGTCAAGTACACTAGGAAATATCTCTGCGGTAGGCATGGAGTGGAATATCTCTGTCTTCAAGTCATACATCTTCTGTGCTTCATCCAATGAGATGTCGATGCCTTTCTGTTTCTTCACCATCATCTGGATGGTGTCGATACCACGAGCTCCCTCTGTGGCGTAAGCATCGGCTGCGGTCATTTGGATGCCAAACTGTTTCATCGACTTCTGCCATGCCACAGCATGATTGGGCATACTGTTGTATAGTACGCCATCCATATCAAAAAGAACGGCTTTGGGGCAGAACTCCCCAAAGCCGTGTTCTTTTAAGTATTGATTAATTTCTTCTCTCATATTTGAAAGATTTACTTCTCGTTAGCCAAACGCTCCTGGATAGCCTTGCTCTCTGCCTCATAACCAGGCTTGTTGAGCAATGCGAACATATTCTTCTTGTAAGCCTCTACACCAGGCTGGTTGAATGGGTTCACCTCTTCCAAAAGACCGCTGATACCGCAAGCCTTCTCGAAGAAGTAGATCAACTGACCGAGATAGTAAGCGTTCAACTCTGGTACATTGACCAAGATATTAGGAACACCACCGTCAACGTGAGCCAAGCGAGTACCGAGTTCTGCCATCTTGTTGACCTCATCCACACGCTTGCCCTCCAAGAAGTTCAAGCCATCGAGGTTCTCGTCATCGTGAGGGAAGAGCAACTTCTCGTTAGGAGTCTCTACGCTGATTACTGTCTCGAAGATAGAACGCTCACCCTGCTGAATCCACTGACCCATAGAGTGGAGGTCGGTAGTGAAGTCGCAAGCAGCAGGGAAGATACCCTTCTGGTCCTTACCCTCGCTCTCACCATAGAGCTGCTTCCACCACTCAGCGAAGTAGTGAAGCTTAGGCTGGAAGTTGCAAACGATCTCAATCTTCTTGCCAGCCTGTGTGTAAAGAGCCTGACGTGTAGCTGCATAGATAGCTGCTGGGTTCTCATCGAAAGCTACGTCCTTGCCGCAAGCCTTCTCCATCTCAACAGCACCTGCTACGAGCTGCTTAACATCGAAACCTGCTACTGCGATAGGAAGCAAACCTACAGGAGTCAATACAGAGAAACGACCACCCACGTTATCTGGGATGATGAAGCTCTTGTAACCCTCCTTGTCAGCGCATGTGCGAGCAGCACCCTTCTTAGCGTCGGTTACGGCTACGATAACGTCCTTAGCCTCTTCCTTGCCACGCTGGTCTTCGCACTGCTTCTTGAGCAAGCGGAATGCCAATGCAGTCTCGGTAGTGGTACCAGACTTAGAGATATTGATGACACCGAACTTCTTGTCCTTCAAGTAAGATGTCAACTCATAGAGATAATCCTCACCGATGTTGTTACCTGCGAAGAGGATTGTTGGATTCTTCTTGTCGTTGACGAGCCAAGCGAATGAGTTGCCGAGACCTTCGATAACGGCACGTGCACCGAGGTAGCTACCACCGATACCTGCTACAACGACTACCTCGCACTTCTCGCGCAAGGTGTTGGCAACAGCCTCAATCTCACTCAAGAACTCAGGAGTGATAGAAGATGGCAAATGCAACCATCCCAAGAAATCGTTACCCTCACAAGTGCCATTCTCAAGAGCTTCCTGAGCGGCCTTTACTTTTGGCTCGTAAGCCTTTACTGCACCTTCAGCAAGGAAAGATGCGGCCTTTGTAATGTTTAAGCTGATACTTTTCATTTTTCTCTTTAATATCTAAATGAATTGTTAATGTTTTCTCTGTTTATCATCAAGCAACTCTATCTGAACGAGTCGGTCAAGAGCTTGATTTCTATTTGCGGACTGATGCGCTCGTACAATATATTATATACGGCATCGAGAATTGGCATATTGACGTGCATGTGTCGGTTGATTTCCTTCATGCACTTGGTGCCGAAATATCCTTCGGCTATCATTTCCATCTCTATCTGCGCACTCTTCACGCTGTAGCCTTTGCCTATCATCGTACCAAAGGTGCGGTTGCGTGAGAAGTTGCTGTAACCCGTAACGAGCAAGTCGCCTAGATATACTGAGTCGTACATGCTGCGCTCTATCGGATGGACGGCTTGCAAGAAGCGATGCATCTCCTGTACGGCGTTCGACATGAGTACAGCCTGGAAGTTGTCGCCGTATTTCAGACCGCCACAGATACCAGCGGCAATGGCATACACGTTCTTCAATACAGAAGAATACTCAATACCAATCACGTCGCTTGAAGTCTTGGTCTTGATGTATTCGCTTGCCAAGCAGTCGTTGGCGAAGGCACGAGCCTTGTCGGTGTCGCTGCAGCCCACGGTGAGATAGCTCAGTCGCTCCAGTGCCACCTCCTCAGCATGGGAAGGACCGCCGATGCAAGCCAAGTTCTCGTAAGGCACGTCATACACCTGGTGGAAATACTCTGAGCAAACCAAGTTTTCATCAGGTACGATACCTTTGATGGCTGTGATGATAAACTTGTCGCTGATGCGAGTCTTGAGTTTCTTGAGATGATTCTTCAGGTAAGGTGATGGGGTCACGAATACGAGCGTGTCGTAGTTCTGCACGATCTTGTTGATGTCGGAGGAGAAGAATATCTCATCCACATCGAAGCGTGCCGACATCAGATAAGCAGGGTTGTGCCCCATGCGCTTGAAGTCCTCGATGCGGTCGTCGCGACGCATATACCAACCTATGTGATGAGTATGACCCACCACAATCTTGGCTATTGCCGTAGCCCAGCTACCGCCGCCAATAATAGCAATTTTTCCGCAGTTGAACACTTCGCTTTATTTAAATTATGTATTATAAATAATAATGTATAAATGGGCTTTCGCCTTTACCCGTCAGGCATTTATACATTATCATTTATTCTTTATTATTTATTAGCTGCATCAATCCATCCCTGGATGGCATCAACAGAAGGCTTCTCGTAGCCGAGCTTGTACTTCTTATTGATTTCACCTATCTTCTGCTGCAATCCCTGGGCTTTCTCGTCCTTGATGTCAGAGATGAGGTTGAAACCAGCCTTGCGGAGCACGTATGCCCAGTCCTCAGGCACGCCAATCTCTTCCCACTCCTTGATGCTGCTCTGTGGCATCTTCTTCTCAGGCTTCATCTGAGGGAAGAACAATACCTCCTGGATGAAGGTCTTGCCTGTCATCAACATCACGAGACGGTCGATACCGATACCGATACCTGATGTAGGAGGCATACCATACTGCAATGCACGTAGGAAGTCTTGGTCGATGATCATTGCCTCGTCATCACCCTTGTCAGCAAGCTTCATCTGGTCGATGAAACGCTCTTCCTGGTCGATAGGGTCGTTGAGCTCAGAGTAAGCGTTGGCAAGCTCCTTGCCATTTACCATCAACTCGAAACGCTCGGTCAAGCCTGGCTTGCTGCGGTGCATCTTGGTCAATGGAGACATCTCTACAGGATAGTCGGTGATGAATGTAGGTTGGATGAAGGTACCCTCGCAGAACTCACCGAAGAGTTCGTCGATCAACTTACCCTTACCCATGGTCTCATCTACGTCCATGCCCTTCTCCTTGCAGAAGTTGCGAATCTCTTCCTCGCTCTTGCCGTTGCAGTCGAAGCCAGTCTTCTCCTTGATGGCATCGAGGATAGGGAGGCGGCGATATGGAGCCTTGAAGCTGACGATGTTACCATCAATTTCACGCTCTGGCTTGCCGTTGACAGCGATACAGATGGTCTCCAACAACTTCTCGGTGAAAGACATCATCCAGTTGTAGTCCTTGTATTGTACGTAAAGCTCCATACAAGTGAACTCTGGGTTGTGGTTGCGGTCCATACCCTCGTTGCGGAAGTTCTTGCCAATCTCATATACACCCTCGAAACCACCTACGATGAGGCGCTTCAAATAAAGCTCGGTAGCGATACGCATGTACATATCCTGATCCAATGCGTTGAAGTGGGTGATGAATGGACGAGCGGATGCTCCACCGGCGATGCTCTGGAGGGTAGGGGTCTCTACCTCTGTGTAACCAGCTTCGTCGAGTACCTTTCTCAATGTGCGGAGTACGGTAGCACGCTGAAGGAAGGTGTCCTTCACGCCATCATTGACGATGAGGTCAACGTAGCGCTGACGATAACGCAACTCTGGGTCATCGAACTTGTCGTATGCCACGCCATCCTTGTACTTCACGATTGGGAGTGGCTTCAAGCTCTTGGAGAGCAAGCAGATTTCCTTGGCATGAACGGAAATCTCACCAGTCTGTGTACGGAAAACGAAACCCTTCACGCCGATGAAGTCACCGATGTCGAGGAGCTTCTTGAATACTGTATTATAAAGGTCTTTGTTCTCGTCTGGACAAATCTCGTCACGAGCTACATAAACCTGAATTCTTCCTTTTGAGTCCTGCAACTCAGCAAAGCTAGCTTTACCCATGACGCGGCGGCCCATCATACGACCTGCGATAACTACCTGGCGTGGCTCGTCCTCGTCCTTGAACTCAGCTTTGATGTCGGTGCTGAATGCATTGGTTGGAAACTCTGCTGCTGGATATGGGTCAATGCCCATATCGCGCAATGTCTGAAGACTCTGTCTGCGAACGATCTCTTGTTCGCTTAACTCTAAAATGTTCATATTTATCTAGATATATCTATTTTTGTTATTTGTGTGCAAAAGTACGAATAATTTTTCGAACTACTGCCTTATTTTATGCTTTTTAATATTATAAGGTGCATTTCTCTGTGCAAATTTGCACTAAAGCTTGATGAATATCTTCTTCTTGTACATCCAAATGCCCATGACGGCGTGGATGGCTACGAAGAAGAGGGCATAGGTGAGAGAGGCTAGATAATCGTCGGTGATGAGGCTCTGAATGAGGCTGAAGATGTCGGACTTGATGCCAAAGGAACCGAAGACGATGGCGAGGAACTCACTCATCACATACAGGAACAGTGGGTTCATGCCGAATGCTAGGAAGAGAGTTGTGGCATAAGAGTTTTTCCCTTCTGTATCTTCTCCCTTGTTGTCGATGATTTGCACTAGGATGCTTAGGAGCCAGGCGACGAAACCGCAAGTGACGAAGACGTAGCTTGGACTCCAAATGCGCTTATTGATGCCGAAACCTATCAAGGAGAGGAAGAAACCTAACGTGAGCATCACGAGACCTGCTATCTTCAAAAACTTGATTTTCGAATGCACAGACTGACCGGCTATCGAAATGTACTTGCAGCAGAGGAATCCTATCATCGTGTGGGCAATGGCAGGGAGGGTGCTCAACAAGCCTTCTGGGTCAACGGGACTCTTGTGGTACAAATGGTCGTAACCGAAAAGATGTAAATCGACTTGCGAGATAATGTTGACAGAGGAATCATAGGCATAACCATTGCCAAAGGTGATGATACCCATGTAGATGACGAGCAAACCGATAATCGTGTGGATGAAATAACGATGGTTGATCGTGATGGCTAGTACCGATACGATGCCGTAGCAGAGGGCGATGCGTTGCAATACTGCCCAAATGCGAAGGTGACCGAAGTCGAGTGCATTGCCTGCACAAACCATGTCAAACCAGTTGATGCCCAAACCTATCAAGAAGAGCAGACAGGTGCGCTTCGCTATCTTGCGATAAATGGTAGCGGAAGGTTGAAATGCCGATTTCTTCAAGGAGAGGTAAGTGGACATTCCCATCATAAAGAGAAAGAAGGGGAACACGAGGTCGCATGGGGTCAAACCGTTCCACTTGCTATGTTCTAAAATGTGATAGTTGTGCTCACCGCCATTGTTGACCAATATCATAAGGGCTACCGTGAGTCCTCGCATCACATCGAGAGATTTCAAACGCTTCATATTAATTCTTAATTAGATTAACGACTTCTTTTGCTACATCCACACTGCTACCCTCAGGCTTGGAGGAGTAAGTGTTGTGCTGGAGAGTCCATGGCTCTTCGATGGCATACCAGTCGATTTGCGGACCGCTAGGCAGTGCCATTTGGAAAAGTTCGGATGCAGTCTTGTTGGCATTCTTACCACCGCCGAGGGCTTCATAGTCGGGCTTGGTGCTGGCTTCCATTTGGTCGGCGAGGGCTTTCATGTAGCTGCTCCATCGCTTGTAATAGAAGTCCTTGAGCAAACCTTGCCACTCCTTGTGGGCATAGTCACGCAGGCCGCCCTTGTCGGCGCAAGTGCGATTGCCCCAAGTGGTGATTTGAACCCTTGCGTTCCATTCGTAGAGGTCTTTCTCGGCTGGAGTCTTGCCTAGGTTGCGAGCGGCTTCCGTCCAATGGCCCAGACGAAACTCGGAGCGTGTGCCTAGGAGCTTGTCTTGCAAGAGGAGCATATCCAAAAATCGCTTGGCATCCTTGTCGAAGTCCTTGTGAGCGAAGGCGTTATAGTCGGCGATAGTTTTCAGATACTGACGACGACCTTGGTCATCGAGGGCTTGACGACAGATGTCGACGAGGTCGTATTCGAAGTTGTTGTTGCCACGGTATTTATCTGCCACACTTGCCATGAGAATGGCGGCACGTCGGGTGTCCTCAGGGTCATAATAGTTGTGCATCTTCGACCAACTCTTCACTTGGAAGTTGGTGAGCGAAGGACGGCCGCAGAAGATAGGCTCGTGAGGGCCTTGCTGGTTGTTGCCCAACGGACAGTTGTAGATACTCTGGGCGAGTATCGTCCAGGCTTCCTCGATGGTCTTGTCATGTACGCCGTATCTGGCGAAACAATATTCTTTGATCCATTCCTCCTTGGTAACTTTCTCGGCACGCCATGGCAGTTCGCTCATCAACTCAAACATGACAGGATTGTTCTCGGAACCCTCCATGGTGTAACCCCAACCATTTATTTTACCTTGACCTGTGGCGAGGTAGAAGTTGTGCAAGAGCTGGTCCATTCTGCCGTGTAATCCCACGTTGGCACCGAAGTTCTCTAGCATACAGAAGAGCCAGTGATGCTTGCCGTAACCTCCTTCTCGCTTCCAAACACTAGGAATACCAAACATAGGACGACATTCAGAGAAGAGGTCGAGGATGAGCAAGTCGCCTTCCTTCATGTTCTCTATCATCTGTGGACGAGGATTCTCAGTCCATCCCTGAATCACCCAGGTTGCCGTAGGATTGGTGCGCTTCATGGCATCCATCATCACCTTGCCAGCCTTGGCGTAGTCGATGGCGGCATCGTCGTTGCTCTCGTGGAATGGGTCCATCGAATAGTAGTCTGACTTGCCATAGAGACGAGTCAACTCCTTATAATATAGGTCGGCGATTTCTGAGAAACGGGGGTCGGTGGCTGATAGGTTGGCTGGTCGTTGGTAGCCATTCCACATGCCGCCGTCGGTCACGTTGAGACCCAACTTCTGCTTGGCATCGTGTGGCATCATACCGCAGTAGCCAGGCAAGACGGGTTTCATGCCGAGCTCTTTCATGCGTGCGAGTATTTTCTTCTGCAAAGCCTCTTGCTGCTTATACCAGTTCTGTGGCAGTGGACCGCCCCAACCCTCCAGGTTGTTCATCTCCCACCAAGCCAAGAAGGCAGGACCGGCGATAAACTTGCCCACTTCCTCTTCCGTGTAACCGAGTTTCAGGAGCATGTTGCGCCATACACACTCTTCACCCACGATGGCAAGTGGCATGTTGATGCCGTGGAGTGCCATCCAGTCGATTTCCTTCTGCCATCGGTTCCAATCCCAGAAAGCCATGGAGTAGGAGAAGGTACAGTAGTTGAAGTCGTAACGTAGCTTGAGGTCAGTTTCGTGGCGTTCCTTCTGCTTCACGGCAGGAAGAACGGCAGGGAGTTTCACCATCATGTTGTTCCAAGCGATGTGGATGCCAGCGTGGTGCTTGAGATACCAGTTCACGCCCACGGCGATGTTGACCCAAGAGTTGCCTCGGATGATAATGGGAGAAGACTTGCTGGAAGTCTTGGAGGATGAGGCGTGGGATGCCTTGGAACCAGAAGCGCCAGCTTGGTCAATCTCGAAGAAATCCTTGTCGCTCTTGACCAAGACAGTTTTAAACTTGTGTGATGCACCCTTGTCAATGCGCTCTAGCAGTTCATCGACAGGGTTGGCAAAGAGGTTTGTCACGAAGAAAGTACTGCTCGCAACAAAAGTCATTATCAATATAAAGATTCTTTTCATGGTGAGAATGTAGTTTAGATTAGAAGAATCGAAATGCTCTAATGAATAGGATTTTTATTTAGAAAAAGGTTTAAATCACTCAAAAATATCAATGATATATATTCTCAGTTTCAAGTGGTTTAAGCCTCATTCTTAATTATTAATTCTTAATGAAATCAGTAGCCCTCACGGAAGAAGTCGAGTGCCTCCTTGATTTCCTCGGTGGTGGCAGTCTGGTTGATGCGGATGTCACCGATGCCGCCCAGGAGCGTGAAGTTGATGATGCCGTTCTGATTCTTCTTGTCGTGGTGCATCAACTCTATCAACTCAGGATAGTCATCGCAAGTGATAGGCAATGTGCCATAGTAGTCCTTGATGAACTGCACCGTCTGTCGCATCTTCTCGGTAGGGAAACCGGTCTTCACGGCACTGAGGTAGAGTTCGCAAATCAGTCCGAACGCCACAGCGTAGCCATGCAGGATAGGGTTGCGCTTCAATGCCCAACTCTCAAAGGCGTGACCGAAGGTATGTCCGAGGTTGAGTGCCTTGCGGATGCCATGCTCGTGAGGGTCTTCCTCTACGATACGCTCCTTCACCTTCACGCTGTCAGCCACCATCTGCTGTAGGTGCTTGAGGTCAGGCTTGTCGAGGTCGAAACTTACCAACTCCTGCCACATCTCTTCTGTGGAAATCAAGCCGTGCTTCAGCATCTCTGCATAGCCAGAACAGATGTTCTCTGCATCCAAAGTACTAAGAAATTCCGTGTCGAGGATGACATATTTGGAGTCGTTGAAGACACCAATCTCATTCTTCAGTCCATTGAAGTTGATGCCCGTCTTGCCGCCCACCGAAGCATCGACCATAGCGAGCAGGGTAGTAGGGATGTTGATGAAGTTGATGCCACGCTTGAAGGTGGAAGCGGCGAAGCCACCGAGGTCGGTCACCATGCCGCCACCTAGGTTGATGAGGCAGGAATGGCGCGATGCACCACCTTCGCCAAGTGATTTCCATACGTGGGCGATGGTCTCCAAGTCCTTGTGGGTGTCTGTAGCACCGATGGTGATCATCTGCGCATTCTTCAGTGAGAAGAAGTTTCTCACTACAGGCAGGCATTCCTTCTGTGTCGTCTCATCCACGAGGATGAATATCTTGTCGTGCTCGCATTCGCTGAGCGCATTAGCTATCTCACTTTCGAGATGGGTAGATATGATAATTCTCTGATTCATAACATTACGTTTTTGATTTGGCTGCAAAGGTACGTTAAATATCTGACTTTTTCGTTAAAACGATACCTTTTTTTGACCTCTTTCACGTCTTTTTATAAGATATGTGTGCTTATTTGTAATAAAATCGCATATTTATAGTTTAAACTTTGGATAAAAACAAGCGTCTAACTAACAAAATCAAAAAAAGATAAGGTAACAATGAGAAAATCAATTCTTATGATGCTGTTGCTCTTGGTCACAATGGCATCGTATGCACAGGAACGCTTGATAAGCGGTGCAATCATCGACCGCGATACCAAGGACCCTGTGGAGCAGGTTACTGTTCAGTTGCTCCGTGCTGACAGTACTTATGTGACGGGAGCCATCAGCAACGAGAGTGGACTCTTCCACTTCAAAGCCCCGGAAAACGGAAAGTATCTCCTCAAAATCACCAGCGTAGGTTACAAGACTATCATCAAGCGCATTGCCATCGAGCAGGATAAGAACCTGGCGATGGGCAACGTCGTCATCGGTGCTGATGCTATCATGCTGAAAGGTGCCGTGGTGACGGCGATGGCACAGAAGGTGACCGTCAAGGAGGATACCTTCGTCTATAACTCCTCGGCTTATCGCACCCCAGAGGGTTCGGTGGTGGAGGAACTCGTGCGCCGTCTTCCTGGTGCTGAAGTCAGCGATGATGGAACCATCAAGATCAATGGTAAGCAGGTGAAGAAAATCCTCGTCGATGGCAAGGAGTTTATGACGGGCGATACCAAGACCGCCCTCAAGAACTTACCTACTAGTATCATCGAGAAAATCAAGGCTTACGATGAGAAGAGCGACCTCGCCAAGGTCACTGGTATCGATGATGGTGAGGAACAGACCGTGCTCGACTTCGGTGTGAAGAAAGGTATGAACAAGGGTATGATGTCCAACATCGACCTAGGCATCGGCAACAAGGACCGATATAGCGCTAGGGGAATGGCTGGATATTTCAATAGCAATAACCGATTCATGATCTTTGGAAACGCCAACAATACGGGCGATCGTGGCTTCCAAGGTGGAGGACCGCGACGAGGATTTGGTGGCGGCAATGGATTGAATGCCAATAAGATGATAGCTCTCAACTACAATTATGAGAACAAGGACAAACTGAAGTTCAATACCTCCCTTCGTTGGAATCACAGCGATGGCGATGTATGGAGCAGCGTGGCTAGCGAGAACTATCTCGGTTCCAGCACCTCATTCTCCAATCGCATCGGACAGAGCTTCTCTCGCAGCAATAGTTGGAACGGCAATATCCGTTTGGAGTGGATGCCAGATACGATGACCAATATCCTCTTCCGTCCTTCTTTCTCCTGGACCAAGACGGATGGGTTGAGCACCAATCGCTCGGCACAGTTCAATGACGACCCATACCAGTATGTCGATGATCCTCTTGCTGATGCCTTCGCAGCCAACTTTGATTCCGAGAAGAGCAAGAGCGAACTGCAACGACTGGAGAAGTTGGTCAACACCAATAGCTCCAACAGCATGAGCTACAGCTCCAACAACAGCGTGACCGGTATGTTGCAGTACAACCGCAAGTTGAACAACAAGGGACGCAACCTCACTCTCCGTGTGGATGCCAGCTACAACAAGACGGACAGCAAGAGTATCTCCCAGTCGGCTGCCGACTTCTATCTGATGAAGACCAAGGATGGACTCGACTCCACCTATCAGACACGTCGATACAATGTGACGCCAAGCAAGAAATACAGTTACAGCGGACGGTTCACCTATAGCGAGCCACTTTGGAAGGCTACCTTCTTGCAGTTCAGTTATAAGTTCACCTATAATTACACTCGTAGCGACCGCAACACCTACACCTTCGATGGCAATGGCATGGGTACAGGCTCTATCCTGGATGCCGACGAGGTGAGCCGTTGGAATGCTCTCTCGCCAGCCTATCGCAGTTGGGACAACTATCTCTCCATCTTGGGCAAGCCTTTGGAGGACTATCTCGATGGCGACCTGAGCCGCTTCTCGGAGTATAGCAACTACATCCACGAGATACAGGTGATGATGCGATTCATCCGTCAGAAGTACAACTTGAGCTTCGGTGTGATGATGCAACCACAGCGCACCAAGTTTGTACAAGACTATCTGGGCGTACATACCGACACCGTGCGCAACGTGGTCAACTTCTCGCCAACACTCGATTTCCGCTATAAGTTCTCCAAGATGAGTCGCTTGCGCATCAACTACCGAGGCACTACCTCGCAGCCATCAATGACCGACTTGCTCAACATCCGTGATGACAGCGACCCGCTCAACATCACCGAGGGTAACCCAGGCTTGAAGCCATCCTTCACCCAGAGCGTGCGTGCCGACTACAACAACTTCACGCAGAGCCACAACTTGGGTTATGCGATATTTGGTAACTTCTCGACCACCAGCAATAGCATCAGCAACAAGGTGACTTACAATGAGGAAACTGGTGGACGTGTGACTCGACCAGAAAACATCAATGGTAACTGGAATGCCTTCGTAGGTGGATTCTTCAACTGCTCCATTGATAGTGCTGGTGTTTGGAACGTGAATACGAGCCTCGACTTGAGCTATAATAACTATATGAGTTATCTCGATGTGGATAAGGTGGCGATGAAGAACAAGACCACTTCCCTCGGATGGGGACAGCGCCTCTCCTTGGCTTATCGCAACTCTTGGTTGGAGGTCACCCTCGATGGTTCTCTCAACTATACCCATGGTCGCAACAAGTTGCAGCCTAATAGCAATGCCGACACTTGGCAGTTCTCTTATGGTCCAAGCTTCACGATTACCGCTCCTTGGGGTATGAGTGTGAACACAAGTCTCTCCAACAGTAGTCGCCGTGGATTCTCGGATGCCTCTATGAACACCGACGAGTTGGTATGGAATGCACAGCTCTCACAGGGCTTCCTCAAGGGTAAGCCACTCACCGTGATGCTCCAGTTCTACGACCTCTTGCATCAGCAGAGCACCTTCTCACGTGCCATCTCTGCGATGAGCCGCACCGATACAGAGTACAATGCCATCAACTCTTACGCTATGCTCCACGTGGTATATCGTATGAACCTCTTCGGAGGCAAGGATGCTCGTGGCAAAGGTGGTCCTGGCGGCGGTGGTCGTCCAGACTTCGGCGGTCGTCCATTCAATGGTGGTGGTCGCCCAATGGGTCCTCCTCCAGGAAGATTCTAGTAGATGAGAAACTAATTAGATAAAAGCGAAATGCAGTCTGCCTCTCTAGGATGAGAGGAGGCTGCATTTTTCTTTTTTACCTTTTTCACCAAATATTGATGGTTAATTGCTTTCTTTTTTGTACTTTTGCAGCCGTTATATAAATAAAGGAATTATGGCAAAAAGAGAATATGTAGAAGCCAACAAGCGTTGGCTGGAAGAGAAAGCTAAGGAGGAGGGTGTAAAGGCTCTGCCTCGTGGTATATATTATAAGGTGTTGAAGTC
Organism: Prevotella sp. CAG:732; assembly: GCA_000436035.1. Lineage (GTDB taxonomy): Bacteria > Bacteroidota > Bacteroidia > Bacteroidales > Bacteroidaceae > Prevotella. The sequence goes on from FR893209.1 coordinate 19,006, forward strand.
GGGCGACCCTAAGGGTGCTAGCCCAAGTAAGCGCAGCATCGTGACGGCGCATTATACAGGATGGACCATCAACGGTAAGAAGTTTGATTCCAGCCGTGGTGGCATTCCTTTTGCCATGCGCCTCTCTGACTTGATAGATGGCTGGATAGTTGCTATGCAGCAGATGCACGTAGGCGACCAATGGGAGCTATACATCCCTGCCGAGATGGGATATGGCAAGTTCTCTCAGCCAGGCATCCCTGGTGGCTCTACCTTGATATTTGAGGTGGAGTTGTTGGGAGTAGGATAGTGAAAGGTGACAATATGATTTCGTATATTTTAGCTTGGGGGATATGGACAGTTGTCTTAGGAACAATCATGCTGATCTGGGTGATGGTGCGTAAGAAGTCGATAAGTGCCACAAAGTTTGGCGCTTACTTGATTTATGCCATCATTATGATATGTGTAGGTATAGTTACCATTATCCTAAATAAGTACGATGGTGTTTGTGGCATACTTTGTGGTATAACCATGCTACATGTGTCATATAATGACAGAAATACTTATTCACGATTTACGATACCTTATATTGATAATATAGAGAGATTTTTTGTGGGGGCAGTTTTAATTTGTTATGGATTGATTCGTATCTTCTGTGAGTAAAGACGTAGTAAAGGCAATTGGTGATGATTCTTATTAGGAGTATTATTTTCATTATTCTTTCATTATTGTGTTCGTTTGTGCTAGAAGCACAGACTATATTTAAATGTTGTGACGGAAATAATATCTGTTACAAGAATTCGTTGGGGAAGACGATAGTAAGAAGCAAGAAATACACTATCGCCTTTTCTGACTCTGTCTCGTCCATAGGATTTGTTGGCACACGAAAGGGTAAAGTCGTTTGTATCAACAATCACGGCAAAGAATTGTTCGAGGTATATAATGTAGATAATGGTCCTGATTACGTAAGTGATGGTTTGTTTCGGATTGTAGGCAAAGACGATAAGGTTGGTTTTGCGGATACGTGTGGAGCTGTTGTCATTCCTCCCGTGTTCTCTTATGCTACTCCGTTCCTTAATGGAGTTGCCAAGGTCACTTTCGAGGGAAAAACTCAGCAGCAAGGAGAATGTCATTATTGGAAGAGTGATTGCTGGTTTTCAATTAAAAAGGCAGAGTCTTCCGCTATTATGCGAACACCAAGTAACTCGTTTTATTTTATTCAATTGTTTCGCGACTTTACAGATGAAGGATATTATGCAAAATTTCTATTGGTCACAAAGAATGGTCAACCAGCTAAAAATATAATACTCCCTTCTTCAGAAGACATAAAAAACTTTAGTGCCACTATCAAGCAACACGACAATAAGTGGTGCATAATTGAATGTCAATATGGTGGTGGTGATAATATGTATAGTCGTAGTTTTTACTTCAAGTGTAAGGATGATGATTTGTATTTGTATAAATGCAAAGCGATAGGAATGCACCTCGTGGGGGACTCATATAAAAAATCATCTGAAAAGCTTAAGGTACAACCAATCAGCATTATGGATTTTGATACCCTACCTTATTTGGAGAATACTCCGTAAGAGATATGCCACAGTGCATAGCCCAAACCAACGAAGGGCAGCACGAAGAAAATCATCATCCACATGAGTTTCATCTTTGTTGTCCTAATAACTTTTCTGCCTTCTTCACGCTTCCTGCCTTCAATATCATCTGCTTCACCTCCTCGTATTTGTCGGCATATTCCGGATGACGCTCGATGAAGATGCGGCAAGCTCGGTCGATGAGTTTGTGATTGATGAGCTTGGCGTTCACCATCTTGTTGCCTTCCACTCTGCCTTGGCGAATTTGTAAGCTCGTGCTGATCATATCAAGTATCATCTTCTGCGAACTGCCTGCTTTCATTCTTGTACTGCCTGTCACGAACTCAGGACCCGTGATGACTTCCACGGGATAGTCAGCTTGCTCGGCGATGGGAGAGTGGGGATTGTTGACGATGCAACCGGTAGGGATTCCTTCAGCCTTGCAATGCTTCAAGATGGAGAGCACGAAGGGGGTAGTGCCGCTGGCAGAGAAGCCCAGCACGAAGTCTTTTGGGGATAAGCCTTTGTCTTGCAACTGCTTCCATCCATCCTCCAAGTCGTCCTCACGAGACTCCTTGGTTTGCGTGAGGCATCCGATGCCACCAGGGAAGATGGCTTGTATCTGAGAGCCATCAATACCGTAGGTATTCTGTACTTCGATGGTGTCGAGCGTGGCTAGTCTTCCCCCAGTTCCGCAACCGGCATAGAAGAGTCTTCCACCATGCTTCACTTGCTGTTCGATGGCGGATATGAGTCGGTTGATGGCAGGCAAGGCTTGCTCTATCGCCAAAGCCACCTTCTTGTTCTCTGTATTGATATGGGCGGTGAGCTCCTCCACGCTCATCTCTTCCAAATGGTCGTAGAGCGAACTCTGTTCCGTGATTCTGCTTTCCTTGTTCATGATGAGTTCTCTGTTGGGGTATATCTTGTCTGCTTGCATTATATGATATTACTCTTTCTCCTTCTTGTGACATTTTTATTCTTCTGCCAAGAAATAGACTGGAGAGTTTCTGACTCCTTCCTTGATGAGGAAGCCAGAATCTACGAGGCGGTTGAGCCAGTTGAGTGCAGTCTGCTTGCGGATATAAAACTCTCGTTCCAATACTCGGCGATTGATGGAGCGGTTAGTCTTGAGGTATTCCCTGATTTTCTCCTTGAGCGTTTCCTCGGAGAAAGGGTAGGAGCGAGAGGTGTATTGAGATTTCTCAAAGTGTACTTTTCGCTTCACTTCTTTCACGAGGTTGGCGTTGGCACGAAACTTGATGCCCCTCATGCTCACATAGTCGGCACGCACCTTGCTGTCGGGTTTCAACTCATCCATGTCGAGGTCGGCGGAGAGTGAGAGGTAGCCGATGCCAGGGATGTTGACTCGCCTGCCATCTCTGAGGTCTTCCTCTATCATGTGTCGCAGGTTCATCAGCACGGCAGAAACTTCGCCTTCGCCCATGCAACTATGTTTGGCAAGTCGTTCTATCACTTGTTGGTCCTTCATCGCAGGTTCCTCGAAGATGTGGGCGAATCTGCGAGTCTTTCCTTCGCCTCCAGCGTTGGGCAGGTAATGTATCTCGTATTTGATAGCCATAATTGTCTTGTTTTTATTTCGTTAAGATTGTTCACAGCCACAAAGGTAAACAATTCTTCCGACAATAACGAATGTTAGGGTGGAAATATAGCAAAAGAAGTTGAAAGATATAGCTTCGTTGATCGCCCAACAGCTGTTGTGCGATAGCATAGCAGCTGATATGCACATGTATATCACGTGTTGTGCATGCGTTTATCAGTTGTTGGGAGGTCTTTTTGGTAATAGACTGTAAACAACTTGCGTAATCTCTTTCTCCATTTTTCTTCTGATATAAATGAATTTGGAATATTTGGTATAAATTGGAATATGCTGTTGAAATAATCAATAACATTATAAATGCAAAAGAAAATGAAGCAAATGATGCTTGCTAAAATGTTTACTAACTTTTCTATAGTTCTATACCTTATCATATCATCGGCACCCCTGGTGTCAACTTGGCTTGGAAAGCTGCATACTGCTTATCTTGTAAGGCAAAGAGCCTTTCTTGGAGTGGTGTTGTCATAATCGCAAGTTTTATTTTATTGCAAAGATAATAATTATCAGTGTAATAATCCTTTCTTTAACTTTCTTTATATGCTTTTTGGTCACATTTGTGTCCGATGACGATTCACATCTTTCCGTATCTTTGCACTGTCGTGAAGCAACAGATGCCATCGGCTTCAGATAGCTGATTGCCGTAAACTTCATGCCACAGTTATTAAATCAAAATGTGTAATTAAACAAGGAAAGGAAACATTATGAATGTAATGAAGATGTTTTGTTTTCAATGCCAGGAGACGGCAAAGGGAACTGGGTGTACGACAAGAGGCGTTTGCGGCAAACTGCCAGAGACAAGTTTGTATATGGACATTCTGCTCTCTATCGTGAAGACGATGGGAACTCTTATGGAGAAGAGAATGAAGACGATGCCGACTGATAGCTGTGATAAGGACAAGAAGTGCTGCCCTTGTTTCGAGGAAGTGAGCCACTTCATCACGGATTCGCTCTTTGCTACCATCACCAATGCCAACTTTGATGATGAGAGTATCAAGGCTCGCATTCAGCATGGCTTGAAACTCTTGGAGAAGATGCGTGGCTATGACAATGAGGATGTCAAATCGCTCAAGGAACTTACGATGTTTGGCTTAAAGGGTATGGCGGCTTATTATGAGCACGCCGCATGGTTGGGTAAGACCGATGATCGCATTATCGCCTTCATGGCTCATGCCTTGGCCATGATTTCCAAGCCGAATGTATCGGTGGATGAACTCTTCGACTTGGTGCTTGAAACTGGCAAGACGGGAGTCGATGTGATGGCATTGCTCGACAAGGCGAATACCGAAGCTTACGGCAATCCGGAGATGACCAAAGTGAATATCGGAGTGGGGAAGAACCCAGGTATCTTGGTTAGCGGACATGACCTACATGACATCGAAGACCTCTTGCGCCAGACGGAAGGCATGGGCATCGACATTTATACCCACAGCGAGATGTTGCCTGCTCATTATTATCCTAAGTTGAAGGCATACAAGCACTTGGTGGGCAACTATGGTAATGCGTGGTGGCGACAGAAGGAGGAGTTTGAGTCGTTCCATGGACCTATCATCTTTACCACCAACTGCATCGTGCCGCCATTGGCTAATGCCTCTTATCAAGGTAGAGTCTTCACCCTCAATTCCACCGGCTATCCTGGATGGAAACATATTCCGACAGGCGAGGATGGGCACAAGGACTTCTCTGAGGTGATAGCGATGGCGAAGACTTGCGAGCCTCCTACGGCTATAGATGAAGGAGAGATAGTGGGTGGCTTTGCCCATGCACAAGTCTTTGCCCTTGCCGACAAGATAGTGGAGGCTGTGAAGAGTGGTGCCATCAAGAAGTTTGTGGTGATGAGCGGATGCGATGGCAGAATGAAGAGCCGTGAGTATTACGAGCAGTTTGCCAAGTCTTTGCCGAAAGATACCATCATCTTGACATCAGGCTGCGCCAAGTATCGCTACATCAAGTTGCCGCTGGGCGAGATAAATGGCATCCCTCGTGTGTTGGATGCGGGGCAGTGCAACGACAGTTATTCGTGGGTGGTAGTGGCGATGAAGCTACAGGAGATATTCAAGGCGAATAGCATCAACGACCTGCCGATAGTCTTCAATATCGCATGGTATGAGCAGAAGGCTGTCATCGTATTGTTGGCTCTCTTAAGCTTGGGTATCAAGAATATTCACATCGGTCCTACATTGCCAGCCTTCGTCTCTCCAAATGTTCTCAAAGTATTGGTCGAGAAGTTCGGATTGGGAAGCATCTCGACCGTAGAGGAAGATTTGAAGAGCATGCAACTTACAGAGTAATAACCTATAGAGATTACTCTGAATATAGAAGTTTGCTCAGAATAGAAGTCTGTAAAATATTTATATAGAAGTCTGTAAAATATTTATATTTGTAACTTTCTGATGTCCAGAATGGTAATCTCCTTGCCGTTGATGCTGATGGTTCCATCTTCTGCCAGTTCTGCCAAGCATCTGATAAGTGAGAACTTCTGGATGGCGAAAGAATCTGCCAAGTGCTGGCGTGACTGGGCAAGAACAATCGTCTTGCTATGTTGTACCAATGCTTCAGTATGGAGATAGAACCTCACTTTCTCCTTGATGGTGAGTAAGGAGATGAATTTTATCTTCGAAGCGAGATAAGCACCAATATTAGAGAGTATGCCGATGAAGTTCCAGCGGATGGTGGAGAAAGAGTCAACGAGTTGTTGCAGAGAGCGGGATGACATTCTGAGAATGTTCACTTCGCTCTCTGTCTCAATGGTGACGGGCATCACGTTGGGGTTGGCAAAGATGAAGTTGGGGGCTATCACATCTCCTTTTCGGAATTGGATTACCTCCAGTTGTCTGCCCGAAGAGCCTGATACCATCCTTGCTGTCATCTCGCCGTTGAGTACGATGTCGGCATGGGGGTATTCGAATCCTGCGATGGAGTAGAGGGCGTGTTTTTTGAATGGGATGATTTTGTGGCAGATGCAGGAGAGTGCGTCTGCGATTTCCATTTCGCTCATTCGATGGAATAGAGGGCAATGGGTCAGTGAGCTAATTATCTTTTGTTCGATCATACTGTTGGGTTCTTTGAAAAGTTAATGTCTGATTGTAAAGTTTCTGCAAAGATAGTGCAAACCGAATGCAATGAAAACTTGCTTTCTAATTGCTAAGGTGCAGCCTATCTTCTGCAAAGATAGGCATATTTATCGTAATTATCTCAAAAAACGACAGAAAAGTTTGCTTATTTCATCAAATCATTGTAATTTAGCGTCATCAAACCGAAAATTCATCGGTTCTGATGGGTTTTATAGATAAAGGTTTACAATTATGAAAACAAGAAGAAAATACAAGATAATCGGGGGAGTAATGGTAACTTTATTGTTAGTTGTCGCCTGCTTGATGGGTGCAAGCTTTTACATGCTGGATTATTCTCTCGGCTATACTCAGCAAGATAGAAAAACGGCTGAGGCTCAGCGTAATCGCATCCGAAAGGAATGCCCTTGGACGATGGCTTGGATGGATTCCATTTATCAGAATCATACCATAAAGGATACCTTTGTAGTGATGCCTTCGGGCTATAAGGGGCATGCCCTTTATCTCTATGCACCGAAACCTACCGATAAGACGGCGGTGGTGGTGCATGGTTATAAGGTGCGTGCCGAGGGAATGCTCCATATCGCCTATCTCTACAATCACGATATGAGATATAATGTGCTTCTGCCAGACCTTTATGGTCATGGCGAGAGTGAGGGCGACCATATCCAAATGGGATGGAAAGATAGGTGGGATGTCGTCCGATGGTCGGAAGTGGCTGATGAAATCTTCTCGAAGCCGAGGGGAGCTATGCAGAATATGAGCCTGAAAGATACCCATACCCAGCAAGTGCTTCATGGCATTTCGATGGGTGCGGCGACAGTGATGGCGGTATCGGGTGAGAAGACTCACGATTACGTGAAATGCTTTGTAGAGGATTGTGGCTATTCGAGCGTATGGGATGAGTTTGCGGCTCAGCTCAAAGATCAGTTTGGCTTGCCATCTTTCCCTTTGATGAATACCACTTCTAGGCTTTGCCAGTTGAAGTATGGTTGGTCGTTTGCTGAGGCGCAACAGATAGAGCAGGTAAGGAAGAGCACCAAACCGATGCTCTTTATCCACGGCGACAAAGATGACTTTGTGCCTTATCGTATGCTCCAGCCACTGTATGAGGCAAAGACGAAAGGCAAGAAAGCCATCTTCATAGCCAAAGGCTCCATCCATGCGATGGCATATCGTGACCAGCATGAGGAATATACCAAGGTGGTAAAGGAGTTCTTGCAGTAAGGAATATTAGTTGTGGTGCTATATTTATTCTACAACATCCCAATCCAAAATTCCTTTTCCGAGGTCATCCAGTTCGATGGCTAAGCCTGATGATAAGGCGATAGCGTTCCTCCATGATAATCATTATTCTTGTCATTATCGAAAGAAACAGGTGAAAAGTTTTGGCTATTAGGTATTTTCTTTGTACTTTAGCGGCATCAAATACCGAGAAATCGTGTAAACGAGTGAAATAGGGATTCATATCATTTGGGGAATATGGCACAACTGACGGCAGAACAACGTAGCAAGATCATGGCTTCTATTCATTCCAAGAATACGAAGCCTGAGATGATGGTGAGGAGGTATCTCTTTGCCTGCGGATTCCGTTATCGTGTCAACTGTCGTCGATTGCCTGGTACGCCAGATATAGTCCTTCGCAAATATCGCTCTTGCATCTTTGTGAATGGTTGCTTTTGGCATGGGCATGAGAATTGTGACAAGTATCGACTACCCAAGACGAATGTAGAGTTTTGGAGCCAAAAGATTACTCGCAATAAGCAGCGAGATGTCGAGGTGCAACATCAGTTGGCAAGGATGGGATGGCACGTGATGACAATCTGGGAATGCCAACTTGATACAAAAGAAAAAAGAGAGCGTACACTCATGGCTATTGAATATACGCTCAATCATATCTATCTGATGGATCATGTCAAACCTTATCGCTTGCCAGAGGATAACTCAGTGACAATGGCAGCAGAAGAGATACACCGGGAAACCCCATAACACCTATTTTTACTTCACATACTTCAGTATCTCCTTGCTCTTTCTGCCTTTCTTGGCAGGTTGTGGCATAAAGCCTTCGGTGAGACCGGTCTTCTCGGTCATCGCCTGGAAGACGGAGGCGGCATAGTCGGAGAGTTTTAGCTTAGCTAACTCCTCATTGATGGCATCCTCGTCATAGTTGTCGGCATAGAGCAAGTCGTGCAAGTCATCCAGATAGCTCTGAGGTATGTTTTGGTGAGGCATACGACTCTGTATCTGTAAAATCTGAGCGATGATGGCATCCTTCGTTTGGGTAGCGATGGCCTCTGCCTTGTGCTGCTCAAAGATGGATAGGGTGGAAGTGTCTGCATGATACCAGTCTTCCGCCATGTTGTTCTCAGAGGTGAGATGGCTATATCCGAAATATCGAATCAGCGAAATGTTCGTATTCCAAGCCTTTTTCTCCAAGTAAGTTTTCTCCATCGGAGTCGTCGCTATCAAGAGGTTTGCCTTCTGATACATCTTCTTCTGATACATAAGGGTTTGCAAACTTCGCTTGAAGTGAGGGTTCTTGCAATTTCGCTCGGATATATCACCGAGAGGACACACGATGTATGGAATGCCCATCTTTCTCGCTTGGCGAGCCAGTTGGGCACCCTTGATGGTCCATGCTCCTACTATCAGCACAATGTCGGCATCTGCCATCTGCTTTACGATGTCGAGCTGCTTGTTCAATGCGTCAAGATAGGGCATGTACATCTTGTACAATTTCTTCTGCTTGGAAACGAACAAAAATACTTTCATAAATCTTTATAGTTTATGGCTGGTGAAGTCATTCTTATCTGCTCTCCAATATCTCAATTTGTTGGCTAGGTTTCTCCATACGATGCCATACTCATAGAAAGGCAACTTGATGATGGAAATCTCGTCGTCGAAATGCTTGATAGCCTTGTTGGCGATGATCATGCGTAGGATGAAGAGGAGCAAGAAGGCGAAGCCTGCGCAACCCGTCAATATCCAGTCGTGCATGATGATACCGTATGCCAAGGTGGCGATGGAGGCGATGAGACTGAGGTGAGGCAACAAGTGGTCGAAGAACATCAAGGTGCGCATGGATGCTACTCTGCTCAACGAGCGGCGTGATGCTTGCAAGTAGAGATGGGCATTGTGCCAAGCCTTGCTGGATGGCTCGTCATGGATGAGCCAAGCATCGCTATCCAGTTCTACGGAAGTCTCGCCACATTGTGCATATTTATTGACCAAGAAGTCATACTCGCCACGTATCAACTCCAAGTTGCCTTGATAACCTTGCTCACGCATGAAGTCGCTCTTGCGAAAGGCTACATTCGGCATGTGAGTACGATAACCATAGGAGTGTTGAGCACGGCGAAGGAGATAGAAAGCCTTGCGGATGCTCTCGAAGCGGCGAACACCCTTGGTCTCTTCATCGAAGCCTACATATCCCAATACCAAGTGGTTAGGCTCTTGACAGTTGCGTGCCATGGTCATCAACCACTTGTCGTTTTCTGGCTTGCAAGATGGCTCGGTCATCAGAATCCATTCATTCTTGGCAGCCTTTACACCGAGGGTGATTTGGAGCTTCTTGCGGCTCATGTAGCGAGAACTCTCTGGAATATATGTATAATAAAGATGAGGATTCTCTGCGGCAGTGCGTTTCAAGAAGTCTAGGGTCTCGCCGTCTGTGCTCTGGCAAACCACGATGACTTGATAGTCGGCTGGGTATTGCTGCTTCAGAAACATAGGGAGATTACGTTCTAACTCCGGCAGGTTGTCATGAGCGGTAATCAACACCGTGATAGGCGGGCGCTTCTCTGAGACTTCATTTTGGGAAGAGATGTCTTCTGCTGGGCTCTCTGTCTCTGGGGACGCTTCTGTATCTTCTGAACTGGCAAGCTTTGGAAAGCGCAACGAGCGCAGGAATGGATTGATCAGCGATCCGAGGATTGCCAATGCTACCACTACTGCGCTTGTGATTATAGTTGTTAAACTAACTGTTATCATTTTCTTCTCTCGTAAAAATCAGGAGTGGCTTTCACTCCCGATTATTCCAAACGTCATTAAAGGTCTTCCGTGATATAGCCCTTAGGCAACTGGCGGCAGTTGTACTGGCTCGCCATGATTTCGCCGTAAGCTCCGGCTGAACGAAGAGCTATCAAGTCGCCACGATGAGTCTTGTTGATGTCGATAGCCTTGGCAAAGACATCGCTCGACTCGCAGATAGGACCTACCACGTCGTAAGTTTCCTCTGGCTCATTGCTGGAGATGTTCTCTATCTTGTGGTATGCCTGATAGAGGGCTGGGCGGATGAGGTCTGTCATGCCGGCATCAACGATGGCAAACTGCTTGGCTGTACCTTGCTTCACATAGAGTACCTTAGTGATGAGACTTCCCATCTGACCTACTACTGCACGACCCAACTCGAAGTGTAACTTCTGACCTTCACGCAACTTCAAGAACTTGGCATAAGTGTCGAAGTAAGCCTTGAAGTCTGGGATTGGCACACGGTTAGGGTGGTTGTAGTCGATGCCAAGACCGCCACCCACGTTGATGTTCTTCACTACGATGTGATGGCTTTCGAGTTGGTCTTGCAATTCGTTGATACGATTGCAGAGTGCCTCGAAGTCACCCATGTCAAGTATCTGACTACCAATGTGGAAGTGCAGACCTAAGAACTTGATGTTCTTCATCTGTGCTGCTTCCTCAATCACGTTCTCCATGTCTTCCATGGCGATACCAAACTTGTTCTCTGCCAGTCCGGTTGTGATGTTAGCATGTGTATGAGCACCCACGTTAGGGTTGATGCGGAAACATACCTGTGCCACCTTGCCTTGTTTCTCTGCGAGCTCGTTGATGACCTCTAGCTCTGGGATGCTCTCCACATTGAAGCAGAAGATTCCCTTCTCCAATCCGAGGTTGATTTCCCAATCGCTCTTGCCAACGCCAGCATATACTATCTTGCTAGCCGGGAAACCGGCATTGGTGGCTGCTTGAATCTCACCTCCGCTCACACAGTCGGCACCCAAGCCTGCCTGGCAGATAATGTTGAGCACCTTAGGGTTGGCATTTGCCTTTACGGCATAATGTACCTCGAAGTTCTCATGCTTGCCAGCCTCCTCGTTGATAGTCTTGAGGGTCTTTCTCAACACAGCGGTGTCGTAATAGTAGAACGGAGTCTGTATCTCCTGAAATTTATCTATCGGAAATGTACCTTTCATTTCGCTTTTATCCTTAAAATGTTTTGTTATAGTTAAATTAGAATACCTTACATTAGTCCTTGAACAAGACGTTGCTCAAGTTCTGCAATGCTTGCTTCTTATCTTTTTCCTTGATGAGGAATGAGATGTTGTAATTAGAACCACCGTATGAAATCATGCGCACAGGGATGTTCTTCATCGCATCTGTAGCCATCGTCTCAAAACCTACGTTGCTCCAATCCAAGTCACCTACTACACAGATGATACACATGTCTGAATCTACGGTGACAGTACCATACTTCTTCAACTCGTTGACGATGTCGTTCAAGTGAGCGTCGTTGTCGATACTCATGCTGACACCTACCTCTGAGGTAGCAATCATGTCGATAGGAGTCTGGTAGCTCTCGAAAATCTCGAATACCTTGCGCAAGAAACCAGTAGCGAGCAACATGCGGCTACTCTTGATCTTGATGGCAGTGATGTTGTCCTTAGCTGCTACAGCCTTGATCTTGCCACGTACGATGACATTGTCGATGATAGTACCGTCTGCCTTAGGATCCATGGTGTTCTTCAAGCGAACAGGGATGCCTGCGTACTTGGCTGGTTGAACGCAAGTAGGGTGGAGAATCTTAGCACCGAAGTATGCCAACTCGGCTGCTTCCTCGAAGTTCAACTGGCGTACAGCTTCTGTATGCTCTACCACACGAGGGTCGTTGTTGTGCATACCATCGATGTCTGTCCAAATCTGAATCTCCTCTGCAGGGAGGGCTGCACCGATGAGGGAAGCTGTATAGTCGCTACCACCACGCTGCAAGTTATCTACCTCACCGTAAGCATTGCGGCAGATGAAGCCTTGTGTGATATAGATTTGATAACCTTGGTTCTGCTCCATGATAGCAGCAAGCTTCTCCTTGATGTACTGTGGGTCTGGCTCTGCGTTCTTGTCGGTACGCATAAAGTCTAATGCGCTGAGCAATACAGCCTTTATGCCTTGTTCGTTCAAGTAGTTTACAACCATGTTGGTGCTCATAACCTCGCCCTGGGCCACGATGCTCTTCTCCTCGAAAGAAGTGAAGAGATCCTTGGTGAAGGAGCGGAGATAGTCGAACTCACCATGCAAGAACTCACGTGTGGTCTTCTTCATCTCGTCGGTAGAGTAGAGTTCCTCTACGTGCTGCATGTATTTCTTCTCCAAGTTGTTGATTACCTCGTTGGCACCTTCTGGGTTCTTCTTGTAGAGATAGTCAGAAATCTCAACGAGAGAGTTGGTTGTACCACTCATGGCAGAAAGCACAACGAATGTTGGCTCGCCTGATTCTGTAATCAAAGAGGCTACTCCCTTCATGCGCTCTGGTGAGCCTACGGATGTACCTCCGAATTTCATTACCTTCATAGTCGTAATATTTTATAATTAATAATTCTTAATTGAATTTAGTTCTCCTCTCCATCTTCTGTGAGGTCGATGTGATTGTATTCCTTGGTTACGTCGTGTAATTCGCCATCTTTGCAGCGATACACGATGCCGGGGAACTTGTCGAGCATCGGAATGTTGTGGGTCGTCATCACAACGGCTGTGCCTTGTTTGGTGATGTCTTTGAGAAGACTCACGATGTTGCTGGCTGTCTCTGGGTCGAGATTGCCAGTAGGCTCATCGGCGATGATCACCTTTGGATTGTTGAGTAGGGCACGAGCGATGGCTATGCGCTGCTGCTCTCCTCCAGACAACTCGTGAGGCATCTTGTCGATTTTCTCTATCATGCCTACCTCGTTGAGCACTTCCTCGATGCGCTTGTTGATGTCGTCTTTCTTTTTCCAACCAGTAGCCTTGAGCACAAACTCGAAGTTTTTGCGCACGGTGCGGTCGTGGAGCAACTGGAAGTCTTGGAAAATGATGCCAAGCTCTTTGCGTAACGCAGGAATTTCCTTGCGCTTGATAACCTTGAGGTCGCGTCCAAGAATCTCGGCTTTCTCTGTCTCTCCCTCTACGAGGTCCAATTCGCAGTACAAGGTTTTCAGAAGAGAACTCTTTCCTGAGCCGACCTTGCCAATCAAGTAGGTGAACTCTCCTTCGTCAACATGGAAGTTGACATCCTTGAGCACGCACTTGTCTGCTTGGTATATGCTTACTTTCTGATAATCTATTAGCATTATTTCTGTTCTTTATTATTTCATTTCTCCTTTGCTCTTGGCTACTCGGCGCTTCTTGTCCCAGTCTGGGTCGTGGCGCATCTGTAGTTCCTTGGCAATATCTTCGATTCTCAATCCCTTGCTAGTGAGCAATACGATGAGGTGGTAGAGAAGGTCGGAAGATTCGTAAACGAGTTTCTCATCATTGCCGTTGGTAGCTTCGATGATGGTTTCAACTGCTTCTTCTCCAACCTTTTGTGCCATTTTGTTGACACCTTTCTTGAAGAGACTTGTTGTGTAGCTACCCTCAGGCATTTCCTCGTGACGCTTGTCGATGAAGTCTTGAAGCTCAGAGAGGAAGAGGATAGGATTCAACTCGTTCTCCTCGCCCCAGCAAGTGTCGGTACCTTTGTGGCAGGTAGGACCGTCTGGATGTACCTTAATTAATAAGGTGTCGTTGTCACAGTCGTTTTGGATGCTTACGAGATTCAAGAAGTTGCCAGAAGTTTCCCCCTTGGTCCAAAGACAGTTGCGTGAGCGGCTCCAAAATGTAACTTTCTTGGTCTCTATCGTCTTATCGTATGCTTCCTTGTTCATGAATCCCAACATGAGGACGTTCTTGGTAATGGCGTCCTGGATGATGGCAGGAACAAGTCCGCCCATTTTCTCGAAATCTATTTCCATTTTATTGAATGTTTAATTATAGAGTGTCGAATTCTTCACTCTTCGTTCTTCACTTTTTATTTATATTCTAACATTAATTCCCTCTTCTCTCAAATATTGCTTGAGGTCGGGGATGGCAATCTCGCCGAAGTGGAATACACTGGCTGCAAGTGCCGCATCGGCTTTTCCTAGTGTGAAGGCATCACGGAAATGCTCCATCTTGCCTGCGCCCCCCGATGCGATGATAGGGATGCTCACTTCATCTGCCAAACGAGCCAAGGCTTCATTGGCAAATCCTTGCTTCACGCCGTCATGGTCCATGCTCGTAAAGAGAATCTCGCCAGCACCTCGGTCGGCCACTTCCTTTGCCCAGTCGAAGAGTCCAAGCTCCACTCTTTCTCTGCCACCCTTGACGTAGCAATGCCATCCATCGGCATCTAGTCGAGCATCGATGGCACAGACGCAAACTTGCGAGCCATAATGGTTGGCAATCTCACTGATGAGTTCGGGATGTCGGATAGCAGCACTGTTGATGCTCACTTTGTCGGCACCTGCATTGAGCAAGCGATCTACATCCTTCAACTCGTTGATACCACCGCCCACCGTAAATGGGATATTGATTTCGGCAGCCACACGAGTTACCATGTCGGTAAAGGTCTTGCGCTCCTCAAAGCTAGCCGTGATGTCGAGAAAGACAAGTTCGTCGGCTCCTGCATCGCTATAGGCTTTACCCAGTTCCACAGGGTCGCCTGCGCTACGGAGGTTGACGAAGTTGGTGCCTTTCACCGTCTCGCCATTCTTCACGTCGAGACAAGGAACGATTCGCTTTGCCAAGCCTTTGCTTCTATTTAATTCTTTCATTTTACTTTCTTATTAAAAAAGTTCTTCCACCTGAATCTTGCCCTCATAGAAAGCCTTGCCAAAGACTACAGCTGGGATGCCGGCAGCATCTAGTGCCTTGATGTCTTGGTTGCAAGATACGCCGCCTGATGCTATCAAGTGGAGGTGAGGGTAGGCTGCCATGATTTCTTTGTAAAGTTCGATGGCAGGACCTTGAAGCGTGCCGTCCTTGCTTATTTCTGTGCAGAGAACGTTCTTCACACCTTTATCTATATACTGTTTCAAGAAAGGAAGAAGGTCTTCCGAAGAGTCCTCTTTCCAACCATTGATGGAGATCTTGCCATTTCTTACGTCTGCACCTAGAATCAATTTGTCGGCTCCGTATTTGTCCATCCATTGCATAAATAATTCGGGATGGGTAACAGTGATGCTGCCCACGGTAACCATTGATGCACCTGCGGCAAATGCCTTCTCGATGTCTTCCTCTGTCTTGATGCCGCCACCGAAATCCACCACAAGCGATGTCTCTGTGGTAATCGCTTTCAATACAGCATCATTGACGATATGCTTAGACTTTGCACCATCAAGATCGACTACATGGAGTCGCTTAAAGCCCAGTTGCTCAAACTGTTTGGCTACTTCGGCAGGATTGTCGTTATAGACCTTCTTCTGGTCGTAGTCGCCTTTGGTGAGGCGAACGCACTGACCATTGATGAGGTCGATGGCTGGTATGAGTTCTATTTTCATTGATCTAATTTTCTGTTGGTTGTGTTATAAGTCCAAGAAATTTCTCAAGATTTGTTCCCCTACCTTTCCGCTTTTTTCTGGGTGGAATTGGCAAGTATAGAAATTGTCTTTGTGTAAAGATGCACTGTAAGGGAGGATATAGTCGGCTGTAGCGATTGTCTCCTCGCAGAGTGGCACATAATAACTATGCACGAAGTAAGAGTAGGGATGAGATAAGCCCTTGTACAAGTCTGTTTTCAAGTTATAAAGTTCGTTCCATCCCATGGCAGGCACCTTGTCTTCATGCTTCTGTGGCTTGAAACGTTTTACGTCAACATCAAAGATGCCAATGCAGTCGACATCGCCTTCCTCTGAATGACGGCAGAGCAACTGCTGTCCTACGCAAATGCCTAGGACTGGCTGAGTAAGATTTTTGATGACTTGGTCTAGTTGATGTGCCTTCAGGTATTCCATAGCTTCCTTTGCCTGCCCTTGTCCAGGGAAGAGCACACGATCAGCTTTCTGAAGCATTTCGGCATCATCGGTAAGAATAGGATTAATGCCCAAACGCTTCATGGCGTTCACTACAGAATAGATATTTCCTGCATTGTATTTTACGATTGCTACATCCATAACCTAACGTATTTCTAGTTTACAGATGCAAAGGTACGTATTTTCTTTCAATCAAAAGAAAATATTAGCAAAAAGATTACGAAATATGTGATATTTCTTTCAGATAGTAAGCGAAAATCGTATAAATATTCGCCTTTATCATCAGTAATGGCTTATTTCTCTTTATCTTCGCCATCGGCAGTCCTCAAAATGATGGAGGTCGCACCAATGGTGAAGAGTGTACCATCCTCGATGACACGCTTCTCTTTGTCGCCCAAAATCTCGTTATCGACAAAGGTTCCTGTATAGCTTGGACCATCACGAAGCACATACTTCAACTTGCCTTTCTTGTCACGGCTCACGTTGATGACGCAATGGTTCATATCGACACTTGGGTCAACGGTCTCGATAGGACAGTTGATGCCGCTGTTCTTCATGTATCGACCGATGATGTTGTCGCCCATTTGGAGAGGGATGACCTGCTTGTATGCGAATACGTTCTCTATGACAACGATGGAGCCATAACCATTCTCGTTGGCATTCTCGTCCAAGACCTCTTCCTTGCGGGTTTCACGGAGCTTGGATACACCCATGCGAATGCCAAACTGCTTGTTGCAGTTAGGACACACAAATACGAGACTTTGGCCAGCCTCGTATTTCTTCTCATCGAAAGTGATGTAATTATCACACTTAGGACAACGTACTCTTTTCATGCTTAATCTTTAACTTTGGTAATCCAACTGTCAGCGAAAACTTCGTTGTTTCTGAGCTTGTTGAGTGCCTTATGAGCCTCATTCTCAGAACTATAGGAGCCGTAAACGACTTTCACGTTGGTAGGGGTAATCACTACCTTGGCGTCTTTCAGACCCTTGGCTTGCAAGTCCTCTACGTAGCTGGCAGCGTTGCGCTTGGTAACACGGCTTGCCAAAACAATGCTATAATAAGGTTGGGCATTCTTTAGCTCGATTTGCTCCTTCAAGTCGTCTTTCTTCTCAGTGTTAACCTTGATGGCGTTGTTGCTCAGAGCCTCAGAAGAGAGACTGTTGGCGTTCTCGTCCTTGGTTACCATCTCCTTAGGCATGATTTTGGTCAACATGCCTGTGTCGATTCCGCTCGTCTGAATGTTTGGAGTCTTCAATGGGGTAGAGAGTGCGAAGAAAGCAATGAGGGCGATGCAGGCAGCAGCTAGATTGCGCAACCAGCTCTTCTTGATGAGGATAAACTCGGAGTTCTCCTCCTCGTTCTCATCGGTTATCTCTGCATCAAACACGGAGTTGACAGCGGTAGATGGTGTTCCTACCTGAGCAGTCTCTAGAGGCATCATAGGAGTGGTCTCGATAGATACTGTGTTGTTCTCCAAAGGAGCCAAAGTGCTGAGAGGAAGCATATTGACACCACCCAAACCATAGTAGTCTGGGGTCAAGATACCTGCCTCGCAAGGCTCGAAAGTGTAGTTGCCATCTTCGTTGAGAAACAAAGTTCCGATATTGTTGATTTCGTACTTTCCGTCGTTTTCAAGGTGCTGACGAATCTCAGCCACTTCTTCTGCGATGCGGTTGATAGCTTCTGGATAACTGATGTCGTAGGCCTCTACATAGGACAATGCCAAGAGGGAATCGTTCAACTTCAACTGTGGATTGAAGCCAACGGTTCTCAATGGTGGCAAAAACATGCTGTCTCTGTCATCATAACGGGCATCTACCTGATGAGCCATGAAGCCACCAAAGTCTGGTACTATCACACAGTCGTTGCTCAGAAGTAGGATTTCTATATGTCTTTCTAGTTCATTCACGAGTGCAAAGGTAGTGAAAATTCTGTAATCAGCCAATTATTTTAAGGAAAAAAAATACTTGAACCGATAAATAATTGAAAAAGTTTTGTCGTATAAGAGAAAAGTGCTATCTTTGCAGTAGAGAAAGTCGCACATCTTGCTAAATGGCTCCGTGGACTAGCTCTATATATAAATAATGTATAACAATATGATAAGCAAATTTTCAGATATTCTTGGGATGATCGGAGGATGTAGGAAGTATGCCTGGATGTTGTTGATGATTGGCACGCTCACCTTTGTCGTGGGATGTGGCAAGAAGACACAAGCCGTCGATGCTCCTCAAGAAGACAAGCATGCTAAGCAACTGTTGCAAGGCATCTGGCTGAACGAAGATGACGAGGATGTCGCTTTCAGAGTCTTGGGTGATACCATTTATTATCCTGATTCTTCTAGCCAATCGGTCGCTTTTGCCGTCTATGCCGATACCTTGGTGATGAGGGGCGCAAGCGATGTGAGGTATTCCATCGTCAAGTTGGCTGCCCATCTCTTCGAGTTCAAGAACCAAAGTGGGGATCTCATCAAGTTGGTCAAGACTGCGGATAAGTCTTACTTGCGCTCTTTTGAGCACCAAAAGAATGTGGAGTTGAACCAGAAGACTCTCATCAAGCGTGATACGATCGTCAGCCATGGCGATGACAAGTACCATCTGTATGTTCAGGTGAATCCTACTTCCTATAAGGTGTATCTGAGTTCGATGAACGATGATGGGGTTCAGGTGGATGAGGTCTATTATGACAATATCGTCAATTTGAATGTGTTTCATGGCGCACAGAAACTCTTCTCCAGGGATTTCAAGAAGCAAGACTTCAGCAAGAACGTTCCTGCGGCATTCTTGGAGCAGGCGGTGTTCAGCGACTTGGTCTTTGAGGAGATTGATTCGGCAGGCATCCATTATTTGGCAATCTTGGCTCAACCGAATAGTTCCATCAGTTATCAGGTGAGAGTAACCATCTCCTTTGCGGGTCACTTGAAGATTGAGACAGTAGGAGAATAGAATGAATTTCAAGAAATATATGAGTCATTCGATGGTGTGATGATTCCATAAAAAACCTCGTGAGGCAAATGAGCTTCACGAGGTTTTTTGTTATCTATGAGTGTCTCTTTCAAGAAGTGGTTGCCCTCAATCGTTTAGTTGAGGAAGCCTAGCAAGGCTCCTGCTGCTACTGCCGATCCGATGACTCCAGCCACGTTCGGTCCCATGGCGTGCATGAGGAGGAAGTTGTGGCGGTCGTATTCCAAACCTAGGTTGTTGGAGATACGGGCACTCATAGGCACGGCACTTACACCGGCGTTTCCAATGAGCGGGTTGAGTTTCTTTCCCTTAGGCAAGAAGAGGTTCATCAACTTGACGAAGAGAATGCCGCTGGCTGAGGCAATGACGAATGCCAAGGCTCCAAGGGCGAATATCTTGATGGTGTTGAGGGTCAAGAACTCTGATGCCTGTGTAGAGCAACCTACGGTCAAACCGAGCAGCATCACCACGATGTCGTTCAGGCTGCTGCCTGCTGTCTTGGCAAGTCGGGTGGTCTTTCCACTTTCCTTCAGAAGGTTGCCAAAGAAGAGCATACCAAGCAATGGCAAACCAGATGGCACGATGAAGGTGGTGAGCAACAAGCCGATGATAGGGAAGAGAATCTTCTCGGTCTGTGATACTTGGCGTGCTGGCTTCATCTTGATGACACGCTCCTTCTTGGTGGTCAAGAGACGCATCAATGGTGGCTGAATCACTGGTACCAATGCCATGTAGGAGTAGGCACAAACGGCGATGGCTCCCATCAGGTTAGGGCTCAACTTGCTACTGAGGAAGATGGCGGTAGGACCATCGGCACCACCGATGATGGCGATACCAGCTGCCTGGTTCGGCTCAAAGCCCAAGGCTAGGGCAATCATGTAAGCTCCGAAGATACCAAACTGGGCTGCGGCTCCGATGAGAATCAACTTCGGGTTGCTGATGAGTGCCGAGAAGTCGGTCATCGCACCGATTCCGAGAAAGACAAGTGGGGGATACCAACCTTGTTTCACGCCTTGGTAGAAGATGTTGAGCACGGAGTTGTCTTCGTAAAGACCGATTTCCAGTCCTGCGTCGGCACGGAAGGGGATGTTGCCAAGGATGATTCCCAGTCCGATAGGCACCAAGAGGAGCGGTTCGAAGTCTTTCTTTATGGCGAGCCAGATGAAGATGCCTCCCACCAATATCATGATGAGGTTTCCTGCCGTGGCGTTGGCGAAGCCCGTATAGGTCAGGAACTCATAGAAGTTCTGTATGATGAAATCCATAAGCTTGATTATTTAATGGTTACTAAGGTGTCGCCCTCCAATACGGCATCACCCTTGTTTACATTGATGCTGGCGATGGTTCCGGCACTCTCTGCCTCGATGTTGTTTTGCATCTTCATGGCTTCGAGGATAACGACCGTGTCACCTACGTTCACCTTGTCGCCCACCTTTACCTTGATGTCATTGATGGTGCCAGGCAGTGGGGCAACGACAGGCTTGCCACTAGCGGCAGGTGCGCTCTTTGGAGCGGCATCGGCAGCAGGTGCAGAGGTAGAGCTATTGAATTCTTCACTCTTCACTCTTCGTTCTTCACTTCCGACTCCTCCTAGCTTCACCTTCTGTTTGCCAGCCTTGACAGGTTGTTTCATTTCTACCTCGAATGGGATGCCATTCACGGTCACGTTGGCGATATTGCCTTCTATATCTTGTATTTCGACCTCGTAATCGACGCCTTTTACTTTGTATTCGTACTTCATGTTAATGAATAATTTATAATGAATAATTTATAATTAGGCTTGCGCCCTTCATGTTATTGAGTGCTTCACTTTTCACTCTTCGTTCTTCACTTAACATTGTTGAATCTCGGAGCGTTCCATCTCGTCTGCTTAGGCTTGATGGTGATGATGCCTGGTTCGATGTCGTGTACATCCTCCAGGTATTCTTTCAGGGCGAGCGAGATAACAGCCATGTAGATTTCCTTGTCGATACCCTTGGTGGTCAAGCCGTCCTTGAGCATCACGTTGGTCTTGTGTCCCAGTTCGGTTGTCACCTCTATCGTCTTTTTGCCCGTCCTATATAATAAGGTGGCGTGCTTCTCCGTGGCAGCAGCGATGCGTTGCTTGTGCTTCATGTAGGCACCGAAGAGCCAGAAGAAGATGAAGAGGAGGGCAAGACAAGAGAAGACGATCCCCATGGAGAGGATGGCGATGCCATAGCCGTGAGGGTCGGTCTTCTTGAGTATCTGTGGCTTGCTGAGTCCGGTGGCTTGTGGAAGATAGCCTGGGGTGACATCTGTCTCATCACAAATGCTCCAAGTCTTGAGGTCACGGTTGAGAGCGTATGATTGGTCAGCCTTCAACCATGGGATGCTGATGGAGTCGATGAGGTCAACGGCATTTCCATCATATAGGGCTATCCAATTGCTAGAGGCGTGATAGGCTTCTGCCAATTCCTTGGATGGCCAAAGACTGAGTGTGAACTGGAAAGGACCCGTCTCAGCGTTTAAGATTTGGCTATACTCGGATTTTCCCTGTTGGGTGAAATACTCCCTGCCTTTCGCCCAATAATAACGATCATATACCAGGAGGCTCTTCTTGCCAGCTAGGGAAGTGCGGACATCGTTGTTGGGGAGAGCGACCATGAACTTGCGGCGTTCCTCGGGCGACATCTTCTTGTCGAGCACTCTGCGGTCGGTGGTGAGAAACATGCTACGAACGTTGTAGGTGGTAAAGGAAGTGTTCGACAATTCCACCCAAGCCTTGTGCATTCCAAACTCATCCACGATACTTTTTTGGTTGTTTGTCATCACTTCCGTAATGCGGATGCTTTTGGCCCCTTGTGCCCAAGTGGACAAGGAGGCGACGACAAACAAGCTAAGTATAATTCCAAATTTCTTCATAAGCATACTTATTAATTAGGTTTGTAATATTCAGGTTGCTTTATGCAAAGATATGAAGAATTTTGAAATATTCCATCAAAAAAATGTGCAAAAAATCTTATATGTTCCATATTTTTATAGTTTTCAATATATTTTGGCTAAAAGTTAATAGATTGAAAGCAAAAAAAGTGTGCCATATCGGGATGACACACTTTCTTTTGATTTTCGGGAGGAGCATCCACTAAAATGGGAAGCCTTTGCTGCTAGTACTCCTTGACGTTGCCGCCTTCCTCCGACCCAGTGCTGGAAGAACCGCCTCCTGTAGATGAGCTACCGCCAGGGTTGCTGCTTCCACCGCCGCTAGGGGTCGTAGGGGTTGTGCCGCTATCGGAGCCTCCTGTGCTAGGCTTTTCCTCTGCGCCAGTCGAGGTGGAGGCTTTCTTGGTGTTAGCCTTTCTCACGCTGGCAGCACTGTTGAGGTTGGCACTGTTCAAGGTACCCGTAGCACGTGCACGGAGCTTGACACCAGCGATGTTGGTGGCAGCGTTGAAAGCCTCCTCGGAGTCGGCGCCCTCCTTGTTCTTGATACCCACGGAGAAGATGGCCAAATTGTCGATCTTCACATTCTTGCCCTGAAGGAGCATCTCCTTGATGCACTTCACCATACCGGTCATCATACCCAGGCACATAGCCTCGGAGAATCCGGTGTTGTGCTCCTCCATGTGATGAGCGAGTGCTGCGAGATCTACGGTCTCATCTGCCACTGGATAAGCGAACCACTTGCCGCAGACAGAACTCTTCTTGTTCTTGTTCTGCATCAAAATAAACTTAATCATAAGACATAAAAAATTTTGAGTTAATTACTGCCGATTCCGCTCTCCGTCAAGGCTTTCGCCTTTCAGAAATTCTCTTTCCGGCGGCTACCTTTTCGGGAGAGCTTCATCGTGTAACCCTTTTGGATTACACTGCAAAGATACTACATTTCAGAAGGCCGTTTATACGATACCGTACGATGCTTGCTATAGCGTACTTTTTGAGGACATTCCTTATCTTTTTCACCTTCTTTCTTGTAGATTTCAGTGGTTCTTCTTATCGTATTCAGTCTCTCTCCTTATGGATATCCGAGGTAATCGACGATGAGTTTCACCTCACGTGAGGTGAAATACTTGGCAGTCTTTCGATAGCCCAGTTTTTGCAGCCCCTCTATCACTTCAGGTATTCTCTTCACCCACGCCATCAGATGGTTGACTGCAGTATGGCTGCTGTTGGCAGTGGGGAAGTAGAGCAGTGCAAGTTCCGACTTGCCGTATGCTCTGATTTTGATATTTTCTATCATATTTTTTTGTTTAAAGATTTATTATTTATGATTTGATATTTATTATTTCGTTATAACTATGCTGCTTTCCCTCCGTAAGTATGGTACTTGGGAGGAGAAAGTAGGATAGTTAGACTCTGGGAGCAGATTTATAATATGCACCATGTCGCACAGGTGAGAGAATGCCGTATTGACTGCTGAACTTGCCTAGTATTCGATGGGCGGTTCGTTTTGAGACATTGAATGATTCCGCAATGCAGATAAAGTCCTTTGTCTTGATTTCACCAGCAGGTATCGCATTATAGAGTCGTAACTCTTCGGATGAGAGATTGATTCCCTTGTTGGCAAATGGATTCTCGCTTTCTTTGGCAAGAACAGAGTAAACACGTGCCGTGTGATTGACGAGGCAACCAACAATCTCCATGGCAATGTCGAAATCCTTGTCATCACAAACCAAGGCGTTCTCGTCATCGCTGAAGATGCCATCTTGCTTGTTCCACTCCGAGAGACGGCGTAGGGCAGTCAATATCATCGCATAGCGGAAGTTGGCGAGGGCAGTGCGGAAGATGAAAGCGTTCATGCCAATGCCATACATCTGAAATTGATCTACTAGAACTTCGCCGTATGTATCAAGAAATTTCTTCTGTTGAGCTTTGCTGAGTACAAATTGTATCGGATGTCCAACCCTCTGTTGCATGGCGTGGTAGAGTGGCAATAGTTCCTCGCCCATCTGCTTGTATGTATCCTCCAAAGGGTTGTCTGTCTGTGCGAAAACGTCATGGAACTCCACCTTTTCGTCGGGTAGCTCATAAAACTGGAATCTACTTCCTAGACCATTTTCGAATGTCGGAAACAGACTAGGCAGCTGTCCTGGTGTGCAGGTGATGCAGATGGATAGACGAGGAGACTCGATGTCGATGTGAATCTTGTCGCTTACTCTGTTCATCGATACTGGCTCATGATGGTATGCCTTGCGCATGAAGTCAGAATAGTTGCCGTAATCGGTGCCTGTCATTTGAGAAATGGTATCGGCTTCGGTCTCGTACATCATCCCCCAACCACCATTGGCATCGAGCGCACGATACACCGCGGCAGAGGAACTATTTCCTGGCATGAATGGGTCACGGAAGGCTGGTTCCTTGGGAGGAGTGCTGCGCTCACCTTTCTTCTTGCCCTTGTTATTGGCTTCGTAATCTGCCATTTCTTCCTCATATTTCGCTTTCTCGGCTTCATATTGTCGGCGCATCTCCATCTTTATCGGACGTGCCAACAACTTGCAGAAGGCTAGGTCGCCCTTGGCAGAGCCAGCCGTACCAAAGATGATGTTGAAGAGTGGGGCATAAACACGGCGACCATCATAGATGCCGTAAATGCCACTTTGCGCCTCTTCATTGCCATTGGCTCCACCCATCAATCCCGAGATCACGTTGAGTACGCCCAAAAGCATTTTGTCTCGACACACTACATCCTGGTGAACGTCAAAGATAGGAGAGAGAAACGTAGGCAAGTCTTCTATCTTGATCTTGTCTGAGAATGTGTAACCTGAGACGGGGCATGATGGAGAAGTGGAACCTTTTCCGTCATTTTGTGCCAAAAGTGCCAAAGTGCCACTTGGCATTTCATTATCCAAATTACCCAAAATAGTACTTTTTCCTATATTTTCTATACTTTTGGCACTTGGCAATATGGCATTATTGGCACTATTGTGGGAAAGAGACTGCTTCGGACTATGGTTGCTTTTAATCCTCTCCTTGGCGATTTCGCTGAGGTTGACACCTGCGTCTTTCGCCATCTTGAAGAATGTATTGATGGTGATTCCGTTGCCATTACCATTGCTGCTACCTTTGAGGCAACTGGTATATTTCTTGTCACACTCTGTGGCGTTGTAGTCAGCGTTCATCTGGCTCAGTTCGTGGAAGAATTCTCTTCCGTCTTCGCCTAGGCCATCAGCTAGGGAGAAACCGAGGCTGAGCCAGTTCTGGTAACCGCTCGTGATGTCGATGTGGCGAGAGGCGATGATGTCGGCGATGCCTTTCACCTCTTTATATAGGTCACAGTCTGTCTCAATCGTTTGAGTATGGCTGGCAACATTCTGTCGGATTGCTTCGTTCGGTTTCTCTGAATTTGCATCCATTGGCATGGAATGCATGTTGGCGAATCCCTCCAAGTCGAAGTTGCTCAAAGTTTTGTCCTCTATGTTACTATTGCTCATATTGTTATCCTCCTTATTTTGAGAATGAATGTTTATTTTTTGAATATATTTATTCATCTTCTTGTCAATTTAGAATAAATAAACATCTTGTTAATAACTAAATTGGCATCCCAGCATAGAAAGCATGCAGATGCCACGTTGGCAGGAGCCTTGTCAGCCTCCAATCCATATTTTTGGTAGAGGTAGTTGCAGATGGCTCGATACCACATCTCGTGAGAACCACGGCTTAGGTCGATGTGAGTCACCCACTTCACGCCATCTCCACGAGGACTGGTAAACATAAGGAGAGTCTCAAACGTTGGGTCGTTCTCCAACGTCTCTCTCACCTTCCAAATGTTTTCCTTTCCTCCGAGGTGGTCGAAGTCGAGGCACACCATCTGGCTATGTCGGATGAGTCCCTTGGCATTGCGATATTCGAAAGTACCGCTGAATGTGGCGAAGGGTAGGTGCTCAGCCTTGAAAGCCTTCTGTCGTTTCTCGTCTTTGACGCCTCTGAGCTGCTCCGTGATTTCCTTCAACTTCATGGAGTTCATCCATCGATATACATCGTAGAGGTTGGCTTCCTTCAGATAAGGTCGTTGCCCTGTAGCCTTGTTGATGCCTGGGGCGAAGAGGCTGAAGTGGGCGTAGAGTGGCGACCAAGTCGCTTCTTCAAGTATGTTATCCTTTGTCGTCTCCATGTTCGCACGATTTAAATGTTTTTTTACAGGCTCTACTCATTTCCATTTGCTTTCTCTTGCGATAGGCAATGGCGAGTGGAGTGTGACTGTGGAGAAGGTAGTCGCTGACGACTTCTCCGATTGCTAATACCTTATTCATATTTTTATAGGGTATTTTGCGTAGCCTTGCACTTCTGGATAATATAGCCTACTTATGTTATTCATTTCCAGTACGGAGCCCGTGCTCAGGTTTTTGGCTGCTGACAGATATATAAAATAAAAGCAGCAGAAACTCCGTGAAGAAATTTCTGCTGCAAAAGTACAATGAGATATAAATTTTACTCTAGTTTTCTTATGTTTTGTTCTGTTTATTCACCTGTAATCCACTAAAATGTAATAAAAGTGAATCAATTAGGTGAATTACACCACTAATTTTATTTTAAAAAGGTATTGATTGATTTACACCAATTGTTTAACTTAGCCGAATATAGGTTATTATTATGTAGTATCTCCCAAAGAGGTTTTTTGCATGATAAATCTGATAGCAGTTTCTTGTTAACAAATTCTGCTGCTATTCTTGTAGTCTCAGTATTTGTATTTGTTGACTTTATTTTCTCAACAAAAGAATTAGTGACGACAACGTCGTTGTAAAATAGTGGACACATTTTTTTGACAAGTTCTACGTTCGCACTATTTATTTCCTCTTTGGAGGTAGCAAAATCTTTCATCTTTTCATCATCAAAGAATTGCGCAAATGCATAAATGATTTGTTTGTCGTTAAATGGATTGCCATTCTGATCTTTGAAATGGCCAAAGTGGTTGGCTGTGATGATGTCCTCAATAATTTGCTTACGATGTTCTTCATTGATTTTAATGCAAGGGCGGCTCACAATGTTTTCTTTTGGCATAGTTGTAGTGTTGGCATATTCGCTGCTACTTACATTATTTGTTTTGTCGTTTGATGTGATTTCATAAGCCAAATCTTTGTCAATTTGGGTTAGAAATCTATTGCCCAATGGTGTTATAACAATAGAATTAATAGCGCGTTCAAGCTTGAGGTAACCTCGTCCAATTAGAGGTGACCAAATTTGTTTTTTGTATACATCATTTGTTATGCCGAAAACATTCTTTGCTCCATTATTGTCTCTTGCAACTTTTAGAAGTAAGAACTGATCGTCAGTTATATTCTCTTTTTTGATTAATTTGCGAATAATGTAGTTGGCTTCGTCAGATAAGTCATCTAATATGGCTTTTCCGTTAGTTTTGATTTGTGCGGCATAGACTTCGCCTCCTTCAACGAAAGCTGCATATACCATATCTTTGTCTTTAAGTGACTTTAGTGCAGAATAGTATTGGGCATCAGTTAAACTATCGGGAGACTTTCCATGATCTTTGCCATCTGCAAGGTGTTGCAAGGTGAGATATTCTTTTGGAGTTAGTTGTTCTGTCATATTCTATTAAGTTTAATGTTTATGAATATCCTCTGCTGCCATGGTAACTTTTTGTTCTTCTGGCAGTTTGTAGGGATGCACACTTGTGGTAGTGGTAATGATGTCATCACCCAATACTGCTGCAATTTTTGCAATCGTAGCAATCGTAAGATTGTGAGTACCGCTCAACCATCTGCTTACCTCTGTCTCTGTTTTCCCAAGCGCCTTAGCCAGGTCTCGTTGCTTCATACCCAGTTCTGTCATTACGTCAAATATTCTGTTGGCAATAGCTACACAGAAATCCACCTGCTTGTTGGTTTCTGTGGGGGTCGTGTTGCGGATGGAATCCATTATTTTATTGGTCTTCATATTAGTCTTCCTCCTGATTATCTGTGTTTACTGAAAGTTCAAGTGGACCATTTAGATTTGTTCCCGAAATCGTTATCACTTGCTTGTTTTCCAGTTGTTTAATTTTAATATCAATTCTCTGTAATGTTTGTACGGCTTTATGAAGTGTCGGGTCTTCTTGGTAGGTTTGCGAGTTCTTTAAACCACCATTTCCTAATATCAAAATCTTGTGATTGATATTGAGACAATACAATCGCAAGTTGCTTGTGTCAAAATGGGAGGGTAGAGCCATCACTCTATCTTTTCTTCTGCCTTCATATCTGAAGAATCTGTCTTCTGCTCCGTTTGCCTTGATGATGTCGATACGTCGGACAAGAATGTGAATGTCTTGAAGATAGTTTTCCTTGTAAGTAAGGAGAAACTTTTCAAATTCGGTATATTCTTCTCCCTCGAATCTTGGAGAGTAAAGGCTAACTTTCTCTCCACTTTCAAGCAACTCTATGAATATTTTTTTGTTCCATTAGCAATTGTTTTTTGCAAAAATAATCATAAAAGTTGAATGTTCCAAGAAAAATACCCGAAAACTTTACTTTTATGTTGAATTTTCTTTCTTTTCCATCATTTTTCATGGCAAAGTACAGTTTTCTCTTCATTTCTTTGCCCATTCCGATTCTTTTTGTTACTTTTGCAGAGTGGATGTCTGACTTTCGGGTTGGGCTTCACAAGACATTGTGGGTAAAACAAAAAGCATTCGCTATTATTTCGCGTTTAGCCAAGAGCCTCGGAAACTCTATTTGGAATAAAAAGCACGATAATAATATGTGACAGGTGGCTCGTATAGTAGCCTCTGGTATCATAAATTAGCGATGCACACGCAATAGGCGTGGTGCATTCTTAGAGAATTCCGGGGTTCCATCCGAGGTCGCCCCGTGCTAAACGCGATAAGAATAGCATCACGCTTTCTTTGTGGCTATTCCCTTCGTGTTTGCGGATTGATAGTTGGGTGCAACAAACAACTATCAATATTATGGCTAATAGTACATTATCTAATGCAAAGGCTGCCAAGAAGGATGAATTCTATACCATGTTTTATGATATAGAGACCGAAATGGAAGCCTATCTTGATTACAATCCTGATGTGTTTCGTGGCAAGACCGTATTGTTGCCTTGCGATGATCCCGAATGGAGCAACTTTACTCGTTATTTTGCACAGAACTTTGAGGAGTTGGGTTTGGAGAAACTGATTTCTACCAGCTATGCAATAGAAAGTAAAGCCTATAAGACTGGGATCCAATTGTCTTTCCTCGAAACGGAATCTCCTAAGTTTGACAAAAGCAAAACCAATACTCATGGTAAGATTTCCGTGTTGGAACACGATACGACAGGCGATGGGAGAATCAATCTTGATGATTTGGAATGGGACTATCTTGAAGGGGATGGAGATTTCAGAAGTGATGAGGTGAAGAAGTTGAGAGATGAGGCTGACATCATCGTGACGAATCCGCCATTCTCTCAGTTTCGAGATTTCTTGGCTTGGATAGTAGAAGCAAAAAAGCAATTTATCATTATTGGAAACGTTAATTGCATTACATACAAAGAAGTCTTTCCTCTTATCAAAGAAAACAAAATTTGGCTGGGGGTTACCAATTTTAATCGGGGAATGTTTTTTAGAGTTCCTGATGATTTTGAATATGCTCCTACGTATAAATTTGAAAGAGAAATGAATGGAGTGAAAGTTAACAGAGTTGCAGGGATATGTTGGTATACGAATATAGAACATGGACGTCGCCATCACCCGTTAACTTTGATGACGGAAGGCGACAATATAAAATATAGTAAGTATAAGGAGATAAAAGGAATAGGCTATCAACATTATGATAATTATGATGCAATAGAGGTGAACTATTTTGATGCAATACCTTCTGATTATCAAGGAATAATGGGGGTGTCAATTACTTATCTTGACAAGTATTGCCCAGAGCAATTTGAGATTTTGTGGCAGGCTTGTGGTAATACAAGAGCATCTGCTCCTAAGGAAATCCTAAAAGAGATAGGTTATTCTGTTAATCCAGAAGACAGAGGTGGGTGTGGAGTTGTTAATGGCAAACGACAATATGCCCGAATATTAATCCGTAAAAAGCAAGCATAATATGGAAGCAACATTACAAGAATATACAGTGAAGGAGTTATGTGAGGGATTCACTTATAGCAACTTGGATGGCAAAGGTCTTTATGGCTTGGCTGGTCAACTGACCATTCAGCCAGAGTATCAGCGTAACTATCTCTATAGTGAGAATAAAGGTCAGGCGGAGATTGCTGTCGTTGATTCTGTCTTAAAAAAATATCCTTTGGGCTTGTTGTATTTCAATAAATTGCCTGATGGACGTTTGGAGGTGCTTGATGGTCAGCAACGTATCACGAGCCTTGGTAGATATTTGATAGGTAAATTCTCTGTGATGATAGATGGTGTACCTTTTAAGTTTAAGGCTCTTCCTGAAGATAAGAAAAAACTGATAGAGGAAACTAAGCTCTTGGCTTATATCTGCGAAGGCACAGAGTCTGAAATCAAGGAATGGTTTGAAATCATCAATATTGGTGGTGTAAAACTGAAAGGGGGCGATATGTGCCCACCTTCTCTTGCTTGTTTTTTATGTTCTTGCCTTGAAATTATGACAAGGCTTAGTTCTTCAAACGTTTGATTTGCTCTTGGGTCAA
>FR893210.1 GCA_000436035.1 Prevotella sp. CAG:732
GGCAGGTCAGGAGCCTTTCGTATTCGACCACGACTGCCGCGAGGGTATCTGCGGTATGTGCTCTCTCTACATCAATGGTACTCCACATGGTAAGACAGAGCGTGGCGCTACAACCTGTCAGCTCTATATGCGTCGTTTCAACGATGGCGACGTGATCACCGTAGAGCCTTGGCGTTCTGCTGGTTTCCCTATCATCAAGGACTGTATGGTTGACCGTTCAGCCTTCGATAAGATTATCCAGGCAGGTGGTTACACCAGCATCCGTACCGGTCAGGCTCAGGATGCTAATGCTATCTTGATTCCTAAGGAGAATGCAGACGAGGCTATGGACTGCGCTACATGTATCGGTTGCGGTGCTTGTGTAGCAGCATGTAAGAATGGTTCTGCAATGCTCTTCGTTAGCTCAAAGGTTAGCCAGTTGGCACTTCTCCCACAGGGTCGTGTAGAGGCTGCTGCTCGCGCTAAGAAGATGATTGCACGCATGGATGAGCTTGGTTTCGGTAACTGTACTAACACCCGCGCTTGCGAGGCTGTATGTCCTAAGAACGAGACCATCGCTAACATCGCTCGCTTGAACCGTGAGTTCTTGAAGGCTAAGTTGGCTGATTAAAGCTTCCGCATCAGTGTGATGCGAATGATAAAATAGATAAAGTGGGTGAAGGACCGATTGGTTTTTCGCCCACTTTTTTTGTGGCTATACCTAGATATTATTATATGTATGGCTATGTTTTCATGTAATGATGGCTATGTAGTTCATTCTACAAGGCTTGGTGGGGCGAGTGCCCAGGCTATGGGCATTGAGTGCCCAACCTAAGGGGCATGAGTGCCCCTAGCCTGAGAATTTCAACTTCCTCTATGCGCTTGTGAAGCAGAAAAACTAGGCTTTTGTAGATGCTTTTGCCAAAATCGTGATACATTTCTCCGAAAACGTGATACTTGGCTGATACTTTTTCCTGCTTTTTCGAGATGTGTCAGTGCTTCTATATGTCAGTATATCAGCACTTTCTGAAGAATTTTCTCGCAAAAATGATACAATGATACTTTTCTTGGGAGAAACTTTTTAT
Organism: Prevotella sp. CAG:732; assembly: GCA_000436035.1. GTDB lineage: Bacteria > Bacteroidota > Bacteroidia > Bacteroidales > Bacteroidaceae > Prevotella. Next base: position 1,065 of record FR893210.1, read on the forward strand.
GTGTGTAGATGCTTGCAATGATTTGTACAAATTGGATTGGGTAGTCAAAGTCTAGAATACTATCTTACGTTAAAAGGCTGATTTGTGAGTACAGCAATTGTTTCCAAAGGTTAAAAAACAAAAGAATTGTGCGCTTTTTTCTTGCAAAAACCTCAGAAAGGTGTAAATTTGTACGTTGAAAAATCTCAGAAACGTGTAAGGAGGATGCGTGAAAAATCTCAGAAACGTGTAAAATGGAGTGGGTATGAAACGAAAGATATATCAGCAACTGCTTGACTGGAAGCAAAATAGACGAGGTGAAGTCGGGTTCAAACTATACGATTACATCGCTAAAGAAGTGCATTAAGAAATATGACAAGCAATTGGCTACACCATACGTGCTTCATGATAAGGACTTGAAGGTAGAGGATGGCATCACGTATCTTCCGCTGTATATGACTCCTTTGCTATAAAGCGACATGAGGGCTGCGACAGAATCTGTTGCAGCCCTTTTGGCTTCTTATTAATAGCTACTGTGCTCCCAAACATCATCATTTTTCAGTTCTAACCGAAAATAATCCACGAAAAATATACAAGTTATCATTATTTTGCTTACCTTTGCAGCGGATACCATTCTCGCTCACGCCGTGTTGAGGCATTTTGAGCCGCTCAAAGGCGATAACTCATGCAGAGACGGATGGTTGGTGGGATAAGGTATCACGACATAATATAAAGGCGTTTACTTGACGCTCTGAACTTGACTCTTAGGAACTTCGCAAACTCCAAATCTTGTCAAAGACAGTGCAACGGTAGATGCTTACGGGATGTGTATATCCACATCCCTTTTACTGATATGGCACTTTTCTTATAAATGTGTCTTATATTGGTATGGGGGAAGGTGTATTCATATCGGCGTGGGCTTCGACGTTGTTCGTTTCGACAAGATGGGCAATGCGAAGGCCTCTAAGAGTGGGACGGACAACAGGTAGAGTTCCCACGCTTTTTTGTTTTGCCGTAAATGGTTTCGTGTAACTTTGCTTTTATTTGGGAACAGAAGCATAATAGAATGTTGTATGTTAAATGCAGTGCCTTTTTGTTTATGTTGCTTTGAGACAGACGATATTATATCGTTTGTTGAGATGGTAGTGGGAGGCATTGAATGTTTATATTAGGACTTAGTGATATTGTAAATAAACAATTATCAAAAGAATTCAATATTTTGTAATATGAAACAGTTTTACGTATTTTTTATGAGTTTGCTTGCATCTCTCAATGTGAGTGCGCAAGACAAGGTGATGACGATTGACAATCAAACTCCTGGTTGGCTATCAAGTAATATGACTTACGCTCAGCAGGTCGCAGTGGAGGATTTGCCTATTACTGGCTACATCAATCCTACGGATATGGAGTTTGTAAATGGGTTAATTAATCGCCGAAGTTTGAAGGTCTTAAATTTAGATAAAGTGCATCTAGTTGATGAATATAATGATGATGTGCTTTGGAGGAATTTTATCAGCTGTAGCAAGCCTTTGCAAAAACTTGTTATGCCGAGAACTCTGGTTTATTCTCCAAATACTTCTTCTCTGAATGCGGCTAATATAGATAGTCTTGTTATAAATTCAGGTGCTTTACGAGAAAATTGTTTGTCACGTGTTCCTAGACATTTGATATTTACAGAGAATGTTATGCGTATTCCGAAACTTGCATTTAATATTAATGAGAGTTCCGATGCAGGTCGTTGTGTTGTCACGTTGCCTTCTACGATAAAAGAAATTGGTGCATGTGCTTTTTGTGGTTATGTGATCTCTGATGCTGATTTCCTATTACCCGATAGCATTGTCCGTTTGGGAAGCCCAGAAGATAGTGAAAGGGCTTGGTTTGTTCAATGGAACGGGGGAGGAACAGACAATGTCGTCCCCATTTCTTCAACTCGTTTTGAATTTCCAGAAAGTCTTAAAGCCTATCATGGAGGGTATGGATATATAGGCGGTTATTACCAGTCTTACTATACTAAATACGCCCAGCATGAATATACTTCGGATACGATAATTGTAGGTTCTAAATGTGATACTTTGGGGATTCAGCTCACTGCTAAAATTGCATATTTTAAGGTTGCAACCCCACCCAAGTATTTACAGAATAGTAATAAAAAATTCCCTTATAATATAGACAAGCTATATGTCCCAAAAGGAAGTCTTGACGCTTATAAGAAGGTATTTGGAAGTTATAGCACTTACATAAAGGAAATTGAGGAAATAAAGACGATTGAGAATATAGCGCTCCGTTACACTTCTCCTCATAAAATGCTAAAAGAAGAGTCTTGTGAGTTGTTTGACGAAATCCAACCAGCTGATGCTTTTGACAAGCGTATCAAGTGGAGTAGTAGTAATGAAGAGGTTGCTACTGTAGATGCGAATGGTGTTGTTACAGCTCACAAGAACGGTACAGCGACAATAACCGTCTCGTCCTATGATGGTAGTGTGACGAACTCGTGTGAGATAATCGTTGCTCAGCCAGTAACAGGTGTATCTATAGAGCCTGCAGAAATAGAATTTCATAATTTGGGTGATAAAGCACAGCTAAAGGCGGTTTTTGAGCCAGAGGATGCAACTAACAAAAATGTGACGTGGAAGAGTAGTAATGAAAGTGTATGCTCGATTTCTGCTGATGGTAGTATAATTGCAACGGGTTATGGAAAAACAGTGGTCCTTGCAACAACAGAAGATGGCAATTTTGTTGGCACTTGTATTGTGGTTGTTACTGAAGCGTCTGCAATTAAGCAAACTTCATTGTCAGAGAGCGGCTTTAAGGTAATAGATAGAACAATCGTTTTTGATGATTCAAATGATGTTGAAAGTCAAATAACTACGTTAGGAGGTGCGCTTGTTTACAAAGGCAATGCCAAGCGTATATGTTTGAGGTCTGGGATGTATCTTGTCAAAGCTGGTTCTAAGGTTCGAAAGGTCTGTATTCCATAAGTAAGCCCCCAAAAGCGGTGCTGCTATTGGTGTACTAGCAGTGTAAGGAAAGAAATTGTAAAATAAGGCAATAAGTAAAAGCGGCTATTCTCGATTAGGGAATGGTCGCTTTTCTATATTACTTAGGGCCACAATTTGCGACCTTGAAGTATAATTGTCCTCTGATTTTTTGTGAGTTCCAGATATTAGTTGTATATTTGCCGAATAATTTTATGTTTCAGCTGACAAAAGAAGAATTTGAAAATTGGAAGTCGCAAATTGCGACATCCAATTCAATGACAATGACGAGTTGATAAGGAGAATTAATGGTGAAGAATAAATGCTGTACAGAAATTCAACAATGATGAAAGCAAGAAAGATAATGATTCTCTTGGCTGCGTGCCTTCTCTTGACGAGCAATGGGCAGGCTTGGGGAAAAACAAGAATGCTGCAAGGTAAGCAGCAGGAACAGAAGTTGAGTGCCACGGCAAAATCGCTGGCTCGACAAGGCTACGTGAATATCAAGGACGTGGATAAGAGCATCCAAGTATCCTTGATGTATGCCCGTGCCGACAACTTCTGTGGTAAGGTGTTGTATGGTGACCTGAAGGAGGCTTATCTCCATCCGAAGGCTGCCAAGGCTCTGAAGGAGGCGCAGACTTATCTCAAGTCGCTTCATCCACATCTTAGCTTGAAGATTTATGATGCTTCCCGTCCGATGAGCATCCAACAGAAGATGTGGAATGTGGTGAAAGGCACCAAGAATGATATCTATGTGTCGAACCCAGCGCATGGAGGCGGTATGCACAACTATGGCATGGCAGTGGATATTACTCTCTGCAATGAGAAGGGAGATACACTTGACATGGGAACCAAGGTGGATTATTTCGGCAAGGCGGCGCATATCGACCAAGAGGCACAATTGGTGGCTAGCAAGCGCATCTCCAAACAGGCCTTGCGCAATAGGGAACTACTGAGAAAGGTGATGCGCCATGCAGGATGGAAGCCACTCCGTACGGAATGGTGGCATTTCAATCTCTGTTCCCGTGCCACGGCTAAGAAATACTATAAGGTAATCAAGTAAGTGAAGAATGAACCAAGCGACAATAGATTTTATCCGTCAGCATCAAGACGAGGATGTACGTCAGTTGGCTTTCCTCGGAAGTAAGTATCCGGATGTGGATATGCCTTTCGCCCTCGACCAGATTCGGGGGCGGCAGATGGCACGTACCAAGTTGCCTCGTTGGGCAAACATCGATGGCATCATTTATCCTCCTCATATTTCGATGGAACAATGTTCGTCGGAGGTGACAGCGATGTATAAAGCAGAATTGGCGGCGAGATTAGTTAAAAAAAATCAACAAAATGCACGAATCGGTCATTCGTTAGAAAAAATTAACTTCTTGGATATGACTGGGGGCTTTGGAGTGGATTTCTCCTACATCGCAGCCCGGTTGGGTGTCAAGTCGATGTATGTAGAGCGACAAGCGCATCTCTGCGAAGCGGCAAAAGAGAACTTTGAGCGATTGGGCTTGAAAAATGCCATCGTGAAGAATGGGGATGGAGTGGAAGTTTTGCATACTTTCGGTTTGCAGGAAGATGAGTCTCCTCAGAATGCGCCCAATGCCGAATCTTATCAAGGAAGAAGTGCAAAACCGCTTCAGTTGATTTTCATCGATCCTGCTCGTCGTGATGATGCAGGCAATAAGGTGGTGTCGCTGCAAGACTGTATCCCTGATGTGACCCTCTTACAGGATGAGATGCTGGAGAAGTCGGACTTCGTCATCATCAAACTCTCTCCGATGCTCGATTGGCATCGTGCCGTAAATGAGTTGAAGCAAGTAAGAGAGGTGCATATCGTCTCAACAGGCAACGAGTGCAAGGAACTTCTACTCGTGCTTTCTTCTTCCCTTGGTGATAAAGCAAAGTCTAGTACAGAAGTGGATGAGGCTCATGTGTCGGAAACGGATGATGAGACAAGTCACTTGAAAGTATATTGCATCAATGATAATCAAGTGATGTCATACGATGAGACCGACAAGTCTGTAGTGAACATTGCGTCAGGAAAAGAATGTGGAATTGTAAGGCTAGAGAAATGTTCAAACGGAGAGAATGACTTGCCACAAGACGGCAGCAAGTCTCTCTATCTCTATGAGCCGAATGCCTCACTGATGAAAGCAGGTTGTTTCGGGGTCATTTCTTCTCGATATGGCGTGAAAATGTTGGCGAAGAACTCCCATCTCTTCGTGAGTGAGGATCCGGTGGCAGATTTTCCAGGTCGTTCCTTCCGCATCAAGGCGGTATCTAGCTTCAATAAGAAGGATCTCAAGCGTCAGCTTTCGGGCATCACCAAGGCGAATATCGCCACTCGCAACTTCCCTCTTTCCGTAACAGAGTTGCGTAAGCGACTCAAGCTGAAGGATGGAGGCGACACCTATATCTTTGCCACGACCCTGAGTGATGAGAGTCACGTGCTCTTCATTTGCGAAAAGGTATAGTTCTGGGGATATGGTAGGACTGCTTGTTGCCCATAAACCCTAAAAAACTGAAAATAAAATAGTAATATTTGGTCATTTGACGAAATATTGCTATTTTTGCATGTTTAAAGTTACAAACTAGTTTGAAATCATGTCATTAATAGAAATCAAAAAGGTCGAGAGCAAGAAGGACTTGAAGACGTTCATCGACTTCCATTACGACCTATACAAGGGCAATAAGTATGATGTGCCCAATCTTTTCAGCGACGACATGAACACCTTGAGCAAAGATCGCAATGCCGCATTCGAGTTTTGCGAAGCTGAATATTATCTTGCCTATAAAGAGGGCAAGTTGGTGGGACGTGTCGCTGCTATTATCAATCATAAGGCTAACAATAAGTGGAATCGCAAGTCCGTGCGCTTCGGGTGGATTGATTTCATCGATGACCTAGAGGTGTCGAAGGCTCTTCTGAAAGCTGTAGAGGACTATGGCAAGTCGAAGGGCATGGAAGATATGGTAGGTCCATTGGGCTTCACTGATATGGACCCTGAGGGTATGTTGACCTGGGGATTCGACCAGCTCGGTACTATGCCTACCATCTACAATTATCCTTATTATCCTGAGCACATCAAGGCGATAGGTGGCTTTGAGGTCGATAACAAATACGTGGAGAATAAACTGATGGTGCCGGAGGCTGTGCCTGAGAAATATGCCAAGATTGCGGCAATGATCCAGAAGCGATACAATCTGCATGTGGTCAAGCTGACCAAGAAGATGGTGTTTGACGAAGGATATGGTCAGAAGATTTTCGACTTGATCAATGCCACTTATAGCCATCTCTATGGATATTCACAGCTCACACAGAAGCAGATCAACCAGTATATCAAGATGTATCTCGGCATGCTCGACCTGGAGTTTGTTACCCTTATCGAGGATTGGTCGGGAGATGAGCGCAAGTTGGTGGGTGCCGGCATTTCTATGCCTTCCCTGTCAATCGCTTTGCAGAAGTGCCATCGAGGCAGAATGCTTCCGTTCGGATGGTGGCATCTGCTACGTGCCATCAAGTTCCACAAGACCAAGATCGTCGATCTCTTGTTGGTCGGTATCCTTCCTGAGTATCGTGCCAAAGGTGCCAATGCGCTCCTCTTTGCCGACTTGATTCCTATCTATCAGAAGTACGGCATCGAGTGGGGAGAGACACAGGTGGAGATGGAAACCAATACGGCAGTGCAGGGACAGTGGGGACCATTGAGTCCTATCCAGCACAAACGCCGTGAATGCTATATCAAGAAAATCTAAAGAATGCCGAATGTATAAGGGAATGGCTTCCTGAGAATTCCTCCATCTCGTGTGAGGAAAGGAGGCGTTCCTTTCGGTTAACCAATAAAACCAAGGAGGACTTATGTCAGAAGACAAAAATAATCTAAACGTGGAAGAAGAGCAGGGGAACGCTCCGCAGCAGCAACCTGTGGAATATACCGATGACAACATTCGCCACTTGAGCGACATGGAGCATGTGCGTACTCGTCCAGGTATGTATATCGGTCGTTTGGGCGACGGCAACTTGCCTGAGGATGGCATTTACGTGCTCTTAAAGGAGGTGGTGGATAACTCCATCGACGAGTTTAAGATGGGAGCTGGTTCCCGTCTTGAAATCGACATAGAGGACCATCTTCGTGTCAGCGTGCGCGACTATGGTCGTGGTATTCCTCAGGGTAAACTCGTCGAGGCGGTGAGCGTGCTCAATACTGGTGGTAAGTATGATAGCAAGGCGTTCAAGAAGAGTGTCGGCTTGAATGGTGTCGGTGTGAAGGCGGTCAATGCCCTCAGTTCCCATTTCGAGGTGAAATCCTTCCGTGATGGCAAGGTGCGCCACTTGGTTTTCGAGCGTGGTAACCTCAAGAGCGACAAGACTTCGAAGACCGAGGACGAGAATGGTACTTACATCTTCTTCGAACCAGATAATACTCTCTTCAAGAACTATTCTTTCCATGATGACATCGTGGAAACCATGCTTCGCAATTATACTTATCTGAATACCGGTCTTACCATCATGCACAATGGTCGCCGTATTCTGAGTCGTCATGGCTTGCAGGACCTCTTGACCGATAACATGACCAATGAGGGATTGTATGAAATCGTGCATGTGAAGGGCGAGGACATTGAGATAGCCTTCACACATACCAATCAGTATGGCGAGGAGTATTATTCCTTTGTCAATGGTCAGCATACCACTCAGGGCGGTACTCATCAGAGTGCCTTCAAGGAGCATATCGCCAAGACCATCAAGGAGTTCTATGGCAAGTATGAGTATGGCGACATCCGTAATGGTATCGTTGCTGCCATAGCCTTGAACGTAGAGGAGCCAGTCTTCGAGAGTCAGACGAAGATTAAGCTCGGTAGCACCACGATGACTCCGAATGGTGGCGAGACCATCAACAAGTATGTGGGCGATTTCATCAAGAAGGAAGTAGATAACTATCTCCATATCCATAGCGATGTGGCTGAGATCTTGGAGAACAAAATCAAGGAGAGCGAGCGTGAGCGCAAGGCGATGGCTGGTGTCACCAAGTTGGCTCGTGAGCGTGCCAAGAAGGCGAACCTCCACAATCGTAAGTTGCGTGACTGCCGCATCCACTTCAGTGATGCCAAGAATGAGCGCAAGGAGGAATCTTCCATCTTCATCACCGAGGGCGATTCTGCCAGTGGAAGCATCACCAAGAGCCGTGACGTGAATACCCAGGCGGTGTTCTCACTGCGTGGTAAACCATTGAATAGCTTTGGCTTGACCAAGAAGGTGGTGTATGAGAACGAGGAGTTCAACTTGCTCCAGGCGGCACTCGACATCGAGGATGGTTTGGACGGATTGCGTTACAACAAGGTGATCGTGGCGACGGATGCCGATGTCGATGGCATGCACATCCGATTGCTTATCATCACATTCTTCCTCCAGTTCTTCCCCGACCTTATCAAGAAAGGTCACGTATATGTGCTGCAAACCCCATTGTTCCGTGTGCGTAACAAGCGAACCAAAATCAAGAACAAGCAGGCGGTGGCAGATGCTGATGCCAAACTGGGACCTAAGGAGAAGAAGGGCGATTTCATCACGCATTACTGCTACAGCGATGAGGAGCGCCAGCAAGCCATCAGAGACCTCGGTCCTGACCCGGAAATCACCCGATTCAAGGGATTGGGAGAGATTTCGCCGGAGGAGTTTGCTCACTTCATCGGTCCGGATATGCGATTGGAGCAGGTTACTCTGCACAAAACCGACCAAGTGCAGAAGCTCTTGGAGTACTATATGGGCAAGAACACCATGGAGCGTCAGAACTTCATCATCGACAATTTGGTGATAGAGGAGGATATTCCTGAGGAAGACTCGGCTCCGCTGGATTAATTAGAAACAATATTTTACAATGAAGAAATACTTAGTTTTTGCGCTAGTGGCATTCATGGCAATCACTTCTGTCAGTGCCCAGATGCGTGTGAGAATGGGCAAGAACAGCCCGATAGAGAAATTGGGAAGGGCGGAAATCGCCATTGCCAACCTCTACGTGGATAGTGTGGATGAGAACAAACTTGTCGAGGATGCCATCCGTGGCATGTTGGAGAAGTTGGATCCTCATTCTTCCTACACCACCGCCAAGGAAACGCAGTCGATGAACGAGTCGCTCAATGGCTCATTCGATGGTATCGGCGTGCAGTTTAATATGGTGGATGATACTTTGCTCGTCATCCAACCCGTTACCAATGGTCCTTCTGAGAAGGTGGGCATCGTGGCGGGCGACCGCATCGTGGCAGTCAACGACACTGCCATCGCTGGCGTGAAGATGAGTAAGGAGGAAATCATGAAGCGACTTCGTGGTCCTAAGGGAACGATGGTGAAGCTCACTATTGTGCGCCGTGGCATCAAGGACAGGTTGACCTTCAATGTGAAGCGTGACAAGATTCCAGTCACAACGATGGATGCAGCCTACATGATTCGTCCGGGTATCGGCTATATCCGTTTGGGAAGTTTCGGTATGACCAGCCACAAGGAAGTTTCTGAGGCGATGGATTCCTTGAAGAAGAAGGGCATGAAAGACCTCATCTTCGACTTGGAGGACAATGGAGGTGGTTATCTCCAGACGGCGGCTCAGATTGCCAATGAGTTCTTGGAGAAAGGCGATTTGATTGTCTATACCAATGGTCGCAAGGCTCCTCGTCAGGAGTTCCGTGCTGAGGCTAATGGTCGTTGGCGCAAGGGCAAGATTGTGGTGCTCACCAATGAGTTTACTGCCTCTGCCGCCGAAATCGTTTCTGGTGCCATCCAGGACCAAGACCGTGGTGTAGTGGTAGGTCGTCGTACCTTCGGCAAGGGATTGGTGCAGCGTCCTCTCACCTTCGAGGATGGCAGTGAGATTCGTCTCACCATCGCCCATTACTATACCCCAAGTGGCAGATGTATTCAGAAACCATATAAGAAAGGTGACCGTGAGGACTATGCGATGGATCTTGACAAGCGATACAAGCATGGTGAGTTCACCAACCAGGACAGCATCCACTTGGCTGATTCCTTGAAGTATTACACTTTGAGAAAGCATCGTGTGGTTTATGGTGGCGGTGGTATCATGCCAGATTACTTCGTGCCATTGGATACAACCAAATATACCAAGATGCACCGCCAGTTGGCTGCCAAGAGCATCGTCATCAACCATAGTTTGAAGTTCATCGACGCTCATCGCAAGGAATTGAAGAGCCAATATAAGAGTTTTGATAAGTTCTTGGCAAGCTATGAGGTTCCTCAGTCGCTCGTGGATGAAATCATTGCCGAGGGCAAGAAAGAGAAAATAGAGCCTAAGGACGACGCTGAATTGACTCAGACGAGGAAATACCTGGCTTTGCAGTTGAAAGCCCTTGTAGCGCGAGATATTTGGGATATGAGCCAATATTTCCAAGTATGGAATGAAACCAATGAAATTGTGCAGCGAGCTGTGAAACTCTTGCAGACGGGAAAATAAAAAATAACTGTTACACTGTTGCAACTGTTACAGTGTGAAAAATAAAATGAAAAAGGTCGCAAGGAAGACAAATTCCTTGCGACCTTTTTGTGTGCTTTGCGACCTTTTCTTTTACTTCCCTAAGGGCTTTTGCTATATTCCCCTAGGCGTAGCGATTTCTTTCTTAGTCTCTTCCGTGCATGTGGTCCCACTTCAGGTAGATTCCTGCTAGGATAGTGCCTGAGATGCTATGCCAAGCACAGCTGATGGCGCAAGGAAGAACGGCAAGTGGCTGGGCGGCGAAGAAGTTGCCAGCAAGCACTGTGGCGAGACCAGCATTCTGCATACCCACCTCGATACTGATGGTACGCTTCTTGGCGGTATTGAAGCCTGCGAGTTTTCCTGAGAGCCATCCGAGGAGGTAACCCAAGGTGTTGTGGCAGAATACCACGGCGAAAGTCCAAAGGAAAAGCATCAAGCCACGAGCTACCAGATCGTCGTGAACCGTAGAAATCACACCGCCTACGATAATGGCCAGACAGGTTACGCTGATGCCCGGCATCAGACTCTGGATGGTAGGGAAGTAGCCTTTCTTGCCATATACGTAATTGAGGGCGCAGCCGATGGCTACAGGAATGATCGTGACGATGAGTATGTTGATGAACATGCCCACTGCATCTACATGGATGATCTCGCCAGCCGTAATCTTCATCAGCAGCGGAGTCATTACTGGAGCCAGAATGGTAGAGGCGCAGGTCATTCCTACAGAGAAAGCTACGTCGCCATGACAGAGATAACTCATGATATTGCTCGATACACCGCCAGGGCAGCATCCTACGAGCAGTATGCCGAGTGCCAAGGCAGGGTCAAGATGCCATACGTGAACCAAGGTATATGCCACGCCAGGCATGATGATAAATTGGGCGCAAGCTCCGATGAAGACATCCAATGGACGTTGTGCCAGAATCTTGAAATCGTTGGTGGTCAGTGTCAATCCCATGGTGAGCATGATGATGCCGAGAATGACGGTTTGGGTAGTTCCGCGCACCCAGTCGAAGGTATGTGGGAAGAAGAATGTAAACACAGCTACACCTATTACAAAAACAGATGTATAATTGGCAAGCCAACGGCTCAGCCCTTGAAAAAACTTAAGCATAATCTTATTTCTTTTAAAGTCCTAATAATTCTCTCTCTTATTTTTCCTCGTTTTCAAATTCGAGTGCAAAGGTATCTTTTTTCTTGTAAATAGACAAATATTTTGGTAAATAAATGATAAATTGTTAGGGTTTGGCATATTTTTCCTTACGATATTGCACGAAACGACTTGCTATGTGCAATCAGCTATAAGTACTATTTCCCTCAAGAAATCGGGTGCTATTCGGGATAGTTACTTCTAATTTGATGTTTTTCCTTCAAAAACTTCTTTTTTTAAAATACAAATGTGTAACTTTGCACACAAATAGATAGAAGAATGAACGAAGATTTTGACATAAGACAAGAAACGGTGTCGCCTGCCGAAAAGGAATTCGAGAAGGCGCTGCGACCTTTGAAGTTCTCTGACTTCAGTGGACAGACGGGCGTGGTGGAAAACCTCGAAGTGTTTGTGGAGGCAGCGAAATATCGTGGCGAACCGCTCGACCACACACTCTTGCATGGTCCTCCGGGATTGGGTAAGACCACGTTGAGCAATATCATCGCCAATGAACTGGGTGTTGGATTCAAGATTACCTCTGGTCCTGTGCTCGACAAGCCGGGCGACCTCGCAGGCATCCTCACCTCGCTCGAACCCAATGATGTGCTTTTCATCGATGAGATTCACCGTCTCTCGCCAGTAGTAGAGGAGTATCTCTATTCGGCGATGGAGGATTATCGCATCGACATCATGATAGACAAGGGTCCTTCGGCTCGAAGCATCCAGATAGACCTCAACCCGTTCACCCTCGTGGGAGCCACCACTCGAAGCGGTTTGCTGACCGCTCCTCTGCGTGCTCGTTTCGGTATCAATCTCCATTTGGAGTATTACGACCCAGCGACGCTGCAGAAAATCATCAAGCGAAGTGCCATGCTCCTGAAGGTGCCTATCGAGGATGAGGCTGCGGTGGAAATCTCTCGCCGCTCTCGTGGTACGCCTCGTATCGCCAACTCCTTGCTCAGAAGAGTGCGTGACTTTGCTCAGGTGAAGGGTAACGGAACCATCACCTACGACATCGCCCAAGTGGCTTTGAAGGCACTCAACATCGACCAATATGGTTTGGATGAGATTGACAACAAGATTCTCACTACTATCATCGACAAGTTCCGTGGAGGACCGGTGGGCGTGAGCACCATTGCCACGGCGATTGGTGAGGATGGCGGCACGGTGGAGGAGGTATATGAGCCATTTCTCATCATGGAAGGCTTCATCAAGCGCACTCCTCGTGGACGTATGGCGACCAAGCTTGCCTACGAGCATCTGGGCAGGAATCCGTATGGAAGCAACATCATGCAGGGTGACCTGTTTGAATAAAGTTCAAAGTAATGAAGATAGGGATATTTACGGGTACATTCGACCCATTTACGATAGGACATCAGAACATCGCCGAGCGTGCCTTGCCCATGTTCGACAAGCTCGTGATTGCAGTAGCGATGAGTAAGCTGAAGCACGCAAGCGAGGAAATCTCGAAGCGTGTAGAAGATATCAGAAAGGTTTTCCCGAAGGAATGTGCAGAGCTGGTAGATGCGGAGGATGCATCCAAGGGCTACCGCCTGGAGGTGGTTGCCTACGATGACCTCACCATCGACCTGGCGCATCGCCTGGGAGCCAAGTTCCTGGTTCGCGGCGTCCGTTCTGCCAAGGATTTCGAGTACGAGCGAGAGCAGGCGGATATCAACAGGCAGTTGGGCGGCGTAGAAACCATCCTGCTGTTTTCTGACCCAAGATACAGCAGCATCAGCTCAACGCTGGTTAGGGAATTGAGGTTCTTCGGAAGAGAAATAGATGAATTTTTACCAAAAATAAAAT
>FR893211.1 GCA_000436035.1 Prevotella sp. CAG:732
GGTGGTGGCTTCGGTGGCTGCACCATCAACTTGGTAAAGGACGACCTCTACGACAAGTTCTGCGAGGATGTTACCGCTAAGTTCACAGCTAAGTATGGTCACGCTCCAGAGATTTACCCAGTTGTCATCTCTGAGGGTTCTCACAAGGTTTGCTAATCAGCTAGCAACACAAGACACAGTTACACCTTATTATATATAAGAGGCTAGCCAAACAGGTGATAGAAATCTATCAAACAATAGGCTAGCAAGAACTTTAAGAAATATAATAAGTACATATACAAAGCGCAATGGATAACGAAGTCGTTTCCATTGCGCTTTTTCTGTTTGACCCTCCCCTATTCAGTGGCTTTTCGGCGCGTACCAAGATAAATAGTGTTAAAAAGACACTTCCAAGTAAAAAAAGTCTGCTAAATGCATGGAGGTTTAGAAATAAAATTGTAATTTTACACCCAAAAACAAGTAAACAACAAAAAAACAACCTAAAATGAGTAACGCAAAAAGCCTTTTCATGGGAGTGGGAATTGCTGCAATCGCAACACTCTCCGCTTGTTCATCAAGCAACACAGGAAATTTGACACAGTCTGGTTTAAACCCTGCCGACTTTGATTCAACTGTTCTCGGCAAGAAGACTGAGTTGGTAACCCTCAAGAATGCAAATGGCATGGAAGTATGCCTCACCAACTATGGTGGACGTGTTGTTTCCATCTCTGTTCCTGACAAGAACGGAAAGCCAACAGATGTTGTTTTGGGTTATGACAACATTCATCAGTATGCAGACACCCTCAACTCTCCTTCCGACTATGGTTCATCAGTAGGTCGCTATGCCAACCGTATTAAGGATGCCAAACTAAAATTGGCTGGTTCTGAATATCAGTTGAAGGCAAACGACAATGGCAACTGCCTCCATGGCGGTGGTGCCACAGGATGGGTGAACCAGGTATATGACATCACAGAGAAGAACGATTCTTCTGTCACATTCGTCATCAATGCCAAGGATGGTGAGAATGGTTTCCCAGGCAATGTTACAGCCACAGCCACTTATACTGTGAAGAGTGACAACACCCTCGACATCGTATTTGGTGCGACAACAGACAAGGAGACCGTCATCAACATGACCAACCACTCTTACTTCAACCTGAATGGCGACCCTTCTAAGGAAGGTTTCGACCAGGTGATGTATATCAATGCCGACAAGTTCACTCCTTCAGACACACTCTATATCCCAACAGGTGAGATCAAGGACGTAGCGGGAACTCCAATGGACTTCCGCACTCCTACAGAGATTGGCAAGAAGGTGGATTACAACTTCGACCAGATCAAAAATGCCACAGGATATGACCACAACTGGTGCTTGAACACCTATAAGGATGGCAAGGGCGACGACAAGACTGTTTGCGCAAGCCTCTACTCTCCTAAGAGCGGCATCTTGCTCGAAGTGTTCACCAACGAACCTGGCATCCAGGTTTATACAGGCAACTTCCAGGGCACAGGCATCGCTTGCAAGCACGGCATCAAGTATCCTAAGCACGTAAGTGTATGCTTCGAGAGCCAGAAATATCCAGACTCTCCTACCAAGATTTCACAGGGCGTGAAGGATTGGACTGACGCCACCTTAAAACCAGGCGAGAAGTACTACTCTCACCTCGCTTACAAGTTTAGCGTGAAGAAGTAAAAAATCATAGGCAAAACTAGCAAATCATCAAAACAAAAATAACAATCTAAAACAAGAAAAAGAAATTATGAATTGGAATTCAACAGAATTCGTATGGTTAGACTGGTTGGTACTTGCCATTGGTGTGGTAGGTGTCATTTGGGCAGTATGGCATGCGATCGTGAAAGACAGAAAAGCTCAGAAGGGAGAAGACTCTTCTGCTTACCTCTTTGGTAAGGGTGAGCCATGGTACGTAATCGGTATGGCCATCTTCGCTGCCAACATTGGTTCTGAGCACCTCGTTGGCTTGGCTGGTACAGGTGCCAAGAGTGGTGTCGGTATGGCTCACTGGGAGATGCAGGGTTGGATGATCCTCATCTTGGGTTGGTTGTTCGTACCTTTCTATCAGTTGCTCATCAACAAGATGGGTAAGATTATCACCATGCCAGACTTTCTGAAGTTCCGTTATACCCAGCGTACTGGTTCTTGGCTTTCTATCATCACCCTCGTAGCTTACATCCTCACCAAAGTGAGTGTCACTGCACTTACTGGTGGTATCTTCTTCGAGTATCTTTGGGGCTTGAACTTCTGGGCAGGAGCCATCGGCTTGATCATCCTCACCACTATCTTCACCGTATTCGGTGGTATGAAGGGTGTGATGACCCTTTCTACAATTCAGACTCCTATCCTCGTGATCGGTTCTTTCTTGGTACTCTTCCTTGGACTCTCTGCACTGGGTGGTGGTAGCATCACAGCAGGTTGGGCAGACATGATGGATTACTGTGGCAAGTTGAACAACGGCTATGGTACCACTCACATGTTCCACTGGGAGGCTGGTGACTCCATGTACCAAGACTATCCAGGTTTCGTCGTATTCTTGGGTGCCACCATCATTGGTTTCTGGTATTGGTGTACAGACCAGCACATCGTTCAGCGTGTATTGGGCCAGGTACCAGGCGAAAGCAATGAGGAAGTGATGAAGCGTGCCCGTCGTGGTACCATCGCAGCCGGTTTCTTCAAGATTCTCCCTTGCTTCATGTTCTTGATTCCAGGTATGATCGCAGCTGCTTTGGCTCAAAAGGGTGCTATCCAGCTGAACGAGACTGACGCAGCCTTCGCCATCATGGTAAAGAGCGTTCTTCCTGCCGGCATCAAGGGTATCGTAACCATCGGTTTCATCTGCGCACTCGTTGCTTCATTGGCAGCCTTCTTCAACAGCTGCGCTACCCTCTTCACCGAGGACTTCTACAAGCCTTTGAAGAAGGGTATGTCTGAGGCTCACTACGTACTCGTAGGTCGTATCGCTACAGTGGTAGTCGTTGTATTGGGTTTCGCATGGTTGCCTATCATGATGAAGATGGATACATTGTACAACTATCTCCAGGGTATCCAGTCACTTTTGGCTCCAGCCATGGTTGCTGTGTTCGCCATGGGTATCTTCTTCAAGAAGATTACTCCTAAGGCAGGTGAATACACCATGATCACTGGCTTCCTCATCGGTATGCTTCGCCTTGTCACCAACGTCATCACAGATACAGGTAAGGCTACTATGGATGGTACATTCTGGGATTGCACAGCATGGTTCTGGCAGACCAACTGGCTCGTATTCGAGTGCTGGTTGCTCGTCTTCCTCGTTATCTTCATGGTAGTAGTAAGCTGCTTCACACCAGCTCCAAGCAAGGAACAGGTAGAGGCTATCACCTTCACTGCCGACTTCAAGAAGTCTATCCGTGACAGTTGGAATGTATGGGATATCGTAGGCACTCTCGTTGTAGTAGGTCTCTGCGCAGCATTCTACGCATACTTCTGGTAAATCAAACATTTTCCGAAAGGAAACTCCATAGCATTTCAGCAAGCATCATCCTGCCAAAGGACAAGCTTGCTGAAATGCAAAACTCAAAAACAAGAAATAAACATTTAAAACTTGGCTTGAAGCCTATCTATCATAATTTGGCTTAGAAGCCCAATCTATAATAACACAGAAAATCTAGAACATCATGACACAATTTTACAACGAACATTCAAAAGTTCTCGTATCTGTTGACTGCATCATCTTCGGTTTTAATGGCAACCAATTGCAGGTTCTCATCGGCAAACGCCAGATGGATCCAGGACGTGGCGAGTGGTCACTCTATGGTGGTTTCGTAGGATTGAACGAAAATCTAGAGGATGCCGCCAATCGTGTCATTCTAGAACTCACAGGCATGAAAGGACTATACATCCGCCAAGTGGGAGCTTTCGGTCGCATCGACCGTGACCCAGGCGAGCGTGTCATCTCCATCGCCTACTGCGCACTTATCAATGTCAAGGATTATGACGATAAGCTTCGCATCCAGCATGGTTTGGAATGGGTAAGTCTGAATGAATTACCACAACTCTATTCCGACCACAACCAAATGATACACAATGCGATTTCTCAGATTCGCCGCCGCATCAACACCGAGCCTCTGAGCTTCAAGTTATTGCCGGCACTCTTTACCCTCACCCAGCTGCAACATGTATTCGAGGCTGTGATGGGCGAAGAAATAGACAAGCGCAACTTCCGCAAGCGCATCAAGGACATCGACTTCATCGAGAAGACGGAACTCATCGACAAGGTTACTTCCAAGAGAGGCGCTGCCCTCTATCGCTTCAACAAGAAAGCATACGAGGAAGATCCTTCGTTCAACTTGAAATAGAAAATAACTTAAACAATATATATTATGTTAGAAGAATTAAAAGAAAAAGTGTTCAAGGCAAACCTTGACCTCGTAAAGCATAACCTCGTGCTTTTCACATGGGGTAATGTGAGTGGTATCGACCGTGAGAAAGGTCTCGTTGTCATCAAGCCATCCGGTGTAAGCTATGACACCATGAAGGCTAGCGACATGGTAGTAGTTGACTTGGAAACTGGCAAAGTCGTAGAAGGCGACTTAAACCCATCTTCTGATACTCCTACCCACTTGGTACTCTATCGTGCCTTCCCAGAGTTGGGCGGCGTGGTACACACCCACTCCACCTATGCTACCGCTTGGGCTCAGGCAGGCTTGGACATCCCCAACATCGGCACAACTCACGCCGACTACTTCCACGATTGCATCCCTTGCACTGATGCAATGACCGAGGACATGATGGCAGAATATGAGCACAACACGGGCGTTGTCATCGTTGACCGTTTCAAGAAAGACAACATCAACCCAGTTCACACTCCTGGCGTATTGGTCAAGAACCATGGTCCTTTCACATGGGGTAAGGATGCCGACGAGGCTGTTTATCACGCAGTGGTTGCAGAGCAGGTGGCAAAGATGGCGTTCATCTCTTTCAGCGTGAACCCTAACACCACCATGAACCCATTGCTCGTGGAGAAGCACTTCAGCCGCAAGCATGGTCCTAACGCATATTACGGACAAAAGAAAAAGCACTAATTTAATAAACAAAATAAACTAACAATAAAAACAACAACAATCATGATTAAGGCATTTGAAAATTACGAGATTTGGTTTGTAACTGGTGCACAGCTTCTTTACGGAGGCGAGACAGTGAAGATAGTAGATGGTCACTCCAAGGATATGGTAGATGGCTTGAACAACAGTGGCATCATCCCTGTAAAGGTAGTTTACAAGGGTACCGCCAACTCTTCAGCTGAGGTAGAGGCCATCATGAAGGCTTCCAACAACGATGACAAGTGTGTAGGTATCATCACATGGATGCACACTTTCTCTCCAGCCAAGATGTGGATCAAGGGCTTGCAGTCTCTCAACAAACCTCTCCTCCATTTCCATACACAGTACAACGCAGAGCTTCCTTGGAAGGACATCGACATGGACTTCATGAACCTCAACCAGTCAGCTCACGGCGACATCGAGTTCG
>FR893212.1:0-12429 GCA_000436035.1 Prevotella sp. CAG:732
TCAGCAAGCTGATGTATCTTTCTTCTACCTGCTTCATAATCATCTGTTTTAAAAATCCATGCCGCAAAGGGCGACTCTATTTAAAAGAATGATAAAACCTTTTCTAATTTAATAAATGCTTAACCATTTGATTCACATTTAAATTCTTTAAGATGCAAATATACTGCAAAATCTTGATAACGCCAAATATTTGAATGAAATTAACATCATTATTGGTCAAATAATACTAAATCCCCCATCCTGCTTCCTCAAGCGGGCTGGGGATTTTTCTTCAGTATAATCCCCCACACTTCAGGGAAACAACAAGGGTCTATATGCCACGATGATAGGTGGGCGGATAGAGCCTCATCTACATCCCTACAGATGTAAATACAATTTCAAGTAGTCATATTATATAAAAGGTGCCATATAGAGAGGCAACAGTAAAGTATTGCCATCTTTCTGTAAATCCTTGGTATATAGCAAATACTTCTGCGTATGATAAAACAACTTGTTACCTCCTGCCGTCAACATCTGAGCCACCATATTCTCATACACATACCCTAGATTAGCAGACAACATCTTGAACTTATCAAAGTTGGCAGACAATGGAAATCGCTTATCATCCTTGCCTTTTCACCCACACCTTATGACTTCCACAGCCACGTCCATCTATCGGGGATGTCTTGTCGCTGGTGATTTCTCGCAGTTCCTTTGAGGCAGTAGTACGGCAAATATTATTGATGTAGGCGTAGTCGGTGAGAGTGATGTACCCATTGCGCTCTATCACCTGCAAGGCACGAGCTACTCGCTCCTCACGGTCGTAGAGATTTTTCTTGATGACCTTCACGCCACTCATTTCACGTTCCAAGCCTGTCTTTCGTTGGAGTTCTTTCAGCAACTCAGGGGAAACCTTGAAATTCACATTCTTCACTCCCACCTTTCGGTATGTCATCTTGTCGCCTTCCTCTTGAATCTCAGTTGGTTTTTCATCCTCGAACCCCAAAGACAAAGAAAAGGTACCGATACCATCTAACTTCACATTATACCCCATCGAGAGAACATCGACGAGCATATCCTCCAAGTCCATCAAGACACCTTCGATGATGCTTGGCGAGAAGGCACGGCGATAGAGTTTCATCTTTTCGACGAGTTCCTTTGTAGATAAAGTCCTGTTTATCACCATCTTGGGATAGACCTTACGCTTGCCCGACTCATTCATGTCAGGCATCTCTTGCAATTTGTACTTAGCCATATAGATTTCCTTTCTTTAAGTTATTAAGTTCTACTTCTAATTGATACATAGGCGCTTGCCTACCAAGTTACATCAGAAGGCGACAACTGCTGCATCAATATGAAATTCCTCACACTCCTATAGAAATTCTCCATCCAAAGCCTTTGGATGCACATACAAAGGCTTTTTATACACATACAAAGCTTTTGGATATACATACAAAGCCTTTGTACGAAGACTTTCCCTAGGCAAAGATACAACTTTCTCCCTTATCCCGCAACACTTTCCCTAGGAATCTCCAAAACTTCCCCTAGATTTAAACTTAATTATACTTAGGGGCAAAAACAAAGCATCGCCTTGAAAAAGACGAGCCTGCCACTAGCATCATTTAGGCATGAGGAATGACTTTTTCGGCAATTTCTTTGTCTATCCGATTTTTTTTGTGTAAGTTTGCAGTCGAAAACAAAGATATACATCACTTCGAGAGGTTCATTCATGGAGAGTTTTAGCATCAACAACACCGAGAGTTTCCGACAGCTTTATAGCCGCTACTATAAAGCCTTGATGCTCTATGCCATGAAGATGACAGAGGACGAGGAAACGGCGGAAGACATCGTGCAAAACGTATTCCTCCACCTCTGGGAAAACCGAGAGATATTTGATGACGAGAATGTGGTGCGCAACTTCCTCTACCTCTCCGTACGCCGCCGTGCCATCGACCACGCCCGACACGTCAAGGTGGAAGGGAAATACAAGGAGTATGCCTTGGGAAACGACGAGGCGACAGAGGCTGCATGGGAGGACAGCGAGGCCTTCAAGAGCGAGATATACCGCCGACTCATGGAAGCCATCAACGAGTTGCCACCCCGACAGCGAGAGATTTTCCTGCACTATATGCAAGGCAAGAAAAACACCGAGATAGCCCAGATGATGAACATATCCGAGGAGACCATCCGAGTGCAAAGGAAACGAGCACTCAAGACACTCAGGAAAAAAGTGGGCGACAAATATATCATTTTTCTTCTTTTCTTGTAAACGTTTGTCATCCGTTATCGTATTAAAGATAACAAAAGGAAGATAAACGTATGGATATACTTGACATCATCAGCCAGTCGCTGTTGCATCCACTCGATACAACGGCACAAGCACAACTCGACCATTGGCTTGCCGAAAGCGAGGAGCACCAGCAGCTCTATCAGTCGCTCTTGGCAAGCGACGACCTCGCCGAGCAATATCACCGCTGTATGAACCTAAATGAAGGAGAGGCTTGGGCAAAACTCAAACCTCTCCTCGAAAGGCATGCCCTGAAGCCAGAAATTACCTCCAAAGACGGACAAGCGGACAAACATCAGCTACACCTTATTTATAATATAAGGCAAAGATTCACATCTGTTGCCAATCAAGTCTTCACCAAGAAGTATCTTGTGAGAAGTGCCGCTGCCGTCATCGGTATCATTCTCGTCATCGGTGGTCTCCACCTCTATCAAGGCAAGCCTACCCAGACGATGCCAGCTCCTATCAGCCAGGAGATGGTGGCAGCCATGCAGAAGGCGGAAGCCAGCGACATCAACGAGGCGACCCTACAAGTGGGCAACGAGAAGCCTCAGCAGGTGCGCTCCCTCACCTCCTTCCTCCAAGCCATCGCCCAGCAAGACGTGGATGAGGACGTGAAAGGCACGCTCACCACCCGACACGACAAGGAGTTTTGGATGACACTCTCCGATGGCACTCGCGTACACCTCAACGGCAACTCCCGACTCTCCTATCCCCTCGCCTTCAAGGGCGACCTGCGCGAGGTGGCTCTCGTGGGTGAGGCCTACTTCATCGTGGCAAAGGACAAGGATCATCCCTTCATCGTACATACCGCAGATGGCGACATCAAGGAATACGGCACCGAGTTCAACGTCTCCACCCATGGCACGAACACAGAAGTAGTGCTCGTCAGGGGAAGCATCAGCGTGAAGCCAAAGTTGGGTACCGAGAAGATGATGGTGCCTGGCGACAAGGCAGAGATGGCATCTGCCAAGTTAGCCATGAGCAGGGTGGACGTGGAACCTTACATCGCATGGAACACGGGGCATTTCAGCTTCGACGGCTGCACCCTGGAGGAGTTGATGCAAGTAGTGGGCAAATGGTACGACCGAGAGGTAGTCTTCGACTCCGAGTCACTCCGCAAGGTACGCTTCACGGGAAGCCTCAGCCGCTATGAGAGCATCGACAACACCCTGGAGGTCATCAGCGGCATCGACAACGTGAAGATGGAGCAGCAAGACAACAAGATAGTCATCCACTAGACCTAATCGGTAAGACAAGAGAATCAAACATTAGTCATACACCATATAAAATCAAGAGAGAATGAGAAAGCATGATCTTTATTCCATGGGACTGGTACTCGCACTGAGCGCCGCCCCTTGTTGGATGGGTTCCTCTGCCTTGATGGCACAGACACACCAGCCAACCGTGATCAAGAAGAACGTGACGCTCCACCTACAGAAAGCGAGCGTAAAAGACTTCTTCGCCGAGATGAAGAAGCAGACGGGCTTGGACTTCATCTGCTCCGCCGACTTGGCGAAGCAGCTCCATGCCATCACCCTCAACGTGAAGAACATGGAAGCCAGCCAAGTGCTCGACGAGGTGCTCGGCAACCAAAACTGCCAATGGAAACGCAAGGGCGACATCATCATGGTAACTAGAAAAGAGAAGGTGCAAGGACACCGCCTGCTGAAAGGTTACGTGAAGGATGAGGAAGGCGAGCCAGTAATCGGTGCCTTCGTCAAGGTAGAGGGCACCAACATGCAGACGGTGACCGATGCCAATGGCTACTACCAGTTGAGAGTGCCTGCCGCCAACAGCAAGATAACCTACGGCTACCTAGGCATGAACAACAATACCTATATCCTCGCCTCTGGCTCACACGATGCCACCCACCATGTGACGATGACCTCCAACAACGAGTTGAGCGACGTAATGGTGACAGGTTATCAAACCATCTCGCGTGAGCGTGCCACTGGCTCCTACTCCATCATCAACAAGGAAGACTTGGAGAAGCGTCACTCCACCAACCTCGCCGATGCACTCGACGGTCTTGTACCCGGTATGCAGAGCCAGGACGACGGAAGAGGCGGCAAGAAGTTCACCATCCGAGGCACCAGCACGATGAATGCCAACAAGACCCCTTTGGTGGTCGTGGATGGCTATCCTATCATGGACAACAACGATGTGGATTACAAGTTACGCTCCAATCCTAACCTCAATGCCCTGGAGCGCATCAATCCCGATGACGTGGAGAGCATCACCATCTTAAAGGATGCCGCAGCAGCCAGCATCTGGGGTGCTCGCTCTGCCAATGGTGTCATCGTCATCACCACCAAGAAGAACAAGAAGAAGAACGCCGTGGAGGTGGAAGCAGGCACACAGTTCTCTGTGGGCAGCAAGCAGAACGTGCAGCATCTCACCAACCTCGCCTCCAGTCGTGATGCCATCAACTACCAGCGATGGATTTTCCAAAACGACTACCTCGGCGATGAATACACCCGAAGCATCGACAACCTCAACAACTGTATCTCTCCTTCCGAGCTATTGCTCTATCAAGGACTGCGCTGGGGCGAAATCAGCGAGAGCGAGATGAACGCACAGCTCGACCGCCTCGCCTCGCTCGACAACAAGAAGCAAATCAGCAAGTATCTCCTCCAGACACCTATCACATCCAAGACACACGCCTCCATCTCCGCCAACGTAGGCGGATGGGACACTCGTGCCTCCTTGCAATATGAGCATGAGGAAGGCGACTTCATGGGCAGGCACGACAACACCTGGAGAGCCGACTGGCAGAACAGTTATAAGTTGAACAAGATATTCACCTTCAACCTCGGCTTAAACCTGGTGAACAGCAACCGCCACAGTTCACAAGTCACCTATTCCGACCTTGCCTACCTCGCTCCTTACGAGATGCTATTGAATGAGGACGGAAGTTATGCCAGCCACTTCCACGCAGGCTACAATAGTGACGTGCTCGGTTCGCTCTACGACTGGAGCGGCTTCGCTTACAAAAATATGAGCTACAACCTGTTGCAGGAAGCCAGGGCACGCCGCAATCGCATCAACAACACCCAGATGCGCACACAGGTAGGCTTGCAAGTCAACATCATCGACGGCTTGCAGTTCAACAGCAAGTTCCAGTATGAGACCAGCCGTTACACCAATACCAGCACCAATGGCGAAGAGTCTTTCTACGTACGCAACATGGTGAACCGCTATACCTTGGTAGATGACGACCTGGCAGCAGCCGGCACATCCGCACTCCCGATGGGAGCCATCGTCTCGAAGGGCAGGGGCAAGAACCACAGTGCCTTGTTCCGCAACGACATCTCCCTGGACAAGGTGTTCGGCGAGAAGCACGCCCTCTCCGCAGTGCTCGGCAATGAAATCAGCAACTACTATTACACAGCATGGACACTCCCTACCCTCTATGGCGTATCAGCCTCATCGGCAGGAGTGATGGGACAGAGCGGTGTCTTCGACACTTACGACCAGACGACAAGCACCATCGAGGGTGTACCATCAGAAGGTCACGACCATCTGACCGACACATGGAACCACAACCGCTATGTTTCCTTCTATGGCAACGCCTCCTATATGTACGACGATCGTTATGGCTTGAGCGTAAGTGCCCGAAGCGATGCCAGCAACATGATTACCTCGGAAGCCAAGTACCGATGGAGTCCGCTGTGGTCAGTGGGAGCAATGTGGAACCTGCACAACGAGAAATGGTTGAAGGACAACAAGATGTTGAACCGTCTCACCTTGCGCCTCACATACGGTAAGAACGGAAATGCCCCAACCTCCTCTTCCGCTCGCACCACCATCAATACCCAGGGTGGGTATATCGACGACTTCACCGGGCTTTACCCAGGCAGCATCTCCGACTATGGCAACCCTACCCTGCGTTGGGAGAAGACAGCCACCACCAACATTGGCTTGGATTTCGCCCTCTTCAACAATCACCTCTATGGTTCGTTCGATTACTACAACAAGAAATCGACCGATGTGCTGGGTACGGTCAACATGGCAGGTGTCAACGGAACCACCTACGGCACATTCAACAATGCAGCTATCCAGAACCATGGCATCGAGGTGACCCTGGGCGCACAAGGTAGCGTGGGCGACTTCTCGTTCAGCGGCAACCTCAACTGGTCGTACAACAAGAACAAGGTGACCAAACTCTACATCGAGGCAGCCGACATCTCCAGTTTCCTCAACGCAGAGTATATCCCTGGCTATCCTATCGGTGCCATGTTCACCTATGAGTATGGTGGCATGGAGAATGGCATCCCTACCATCCTAGACACCGATGGCAACAGCTATCCTATCACCGACTTCAGCATCTTCTACATGAAGCCAGAGAAGATGATGCACTACCAAGGCACGATGATTGCCCCTCACACGGTAGGTCTCAACCTGAGCGTAAGTTGGAAAGACCTCACGCTGTGTGCCTTCGTAAACGGAAGATTCGGTGGCAAGATGCGTATGCCATCGTTCAACTACGGCTCACTTGACATCTATGGTATGCGTAGCAACATCTCGGCAGAGGTGGCTGAAGTCATGGGCAAGGACGGCAACATCATAGCCACCCCATCCCACATGTTGCCTCTGCCTACCACTGATGGCGAGGGAAATGCCATTGGCAAATATGATTATGCCACGTGGGCGTTCTACTACAACTCCATGAACTTCAGCGTAGAGAAGTCCGACTACATCTACCTGAGCGAGATAGACCTCAACTACACCTTGCCTAGAAGTCTCTTCACGGGCAACAAGTGGATTAAGAACGTAGATGTGTTTGGAAAGTTGGAGAACGTAGGCTTGCTTTGGTCAGCCAACTCGAAGCACTACCATCCCGACTACTTGCCAGGTAGCAGGGAGCCTCAGCTCACCTTCACCATCGGAGCTAACGTGAAGTTCTAAATTCGCTCCAAAGAATATGTTACATCTAAAAACATTAGAATCATGAAAAGAATCATATATATGATGACTGCCCTCGCACTGACGCTCACGTCATGCAACGACTATCTCGACACGGTGCAAAACAAGGGCAACGACGAAATACTCACCCAGAGCAGTCAGGTGGAAGCCCTCTTCGCCAACAGTGGCATCTTCAACACGCCTACCGCCTTGAACGTAGCCGCATCCGACGACTACGGCATGAGCACCGACCTCTTCGACATGATAGGCTACCTAGACGAGAGCCTCATCAATGGCATGAGTTGGAACATACAAGACGTGCCAGCCAACCAATATGGCGATGTTGTATGGGAAGCTGAATATCAGAAAATCTTCACTGCCAACCTCATCATGGGCCAGATAGACGAGATTACCGATTTGACGGAAGCCAACCGCACGGAGTACCTGGCACAAGCCCATCTGCTGAGAGCCACTGCCATGTGGAACCTCGTCAACACCTACTGTGAGCCTTACTCGGCAGAAACAGCCTCAGGGTTGGGACTTCCCCTGAAGAAGACCACCAGTTATGAGGAGGACATGACGAGAGCCACCTTACAGCAGACCTACGACTTCATCCTTGCCGACCTGGAGGAGGCTGCG
Source organism: Prevotella sp. CAG:732 (assembly GCA_000436035.1). GTDB lineage: Bacteria > Bacteroidota > Bacteroidia > Bacteroidales > Bacteroidaceae > Prevotella. Next base: position 7,814 of record FR893212.1, read on the forward strand.
AAGACCCACACCACTAGCATCATCAGCAACAAGCGATGGATGGTAAGTCAACCAGCCGTAGAAGCTCTCTTGGCTCGCTTCTATCTCTTCACACAAAACTATGAGGAGGCTGCCAAACATGCGGCGGAAGCCTTGAAATGCCAAGACGCCCAGCTCGAAGACTACAATAACCTGGGCTTCAAGCCTGCCGACGTGTCATGGAATGGCGAGATGCAAACCGTCAACTACTCCGCCCTCTATCGCTATGGCGACAACCAGGTGGCCAACTACAAGGAGAACTATCTCTCCCAATACTTCAAGAACCAGCAATTATTGATACCATCCGAGTCGCTGATAGAGCTGTATGACCAAGACAACGACTTGCGCTACAAGCAGTTCTTCAACAAGTATGCACTTTGGGAGCAAGGCGTAGGAGGCTTGGGAGACGACATTGTATATAACAAGTTTAATGAGCGCATCCAAGCCGGCCCTACCATGCCAGAGATGTTGCTCACCGAGGCAGAGGCTTTGGCTCGCACAGGCAAGTGGCAGGAAGCGATGAACTATGTAAACCAGCTCCGACAAGCTCGCTTCGACAAGAATGCAGAAGACATCACCTTGGAGGCTGACAACCAGCAGGATGCCATCGAGAAAATCTTGGAGGAACGTCACCGCGAGATGCCTTTCGTCATGCGCTGGTTTGACATCCGTCGCCTGGCATACAATGAGACCGACTATGACGACGTGACCGTGGAGCGTGACTTCTATGAGGTTAGCAACAACAATGTCAACAATGATGTATTCGCCCACTATGTATTGCCAGTGAAGTCGAAGCGATATGCCCAACCTATCGTCTATACCGAAATCGCCCGTAGCAACAACCAAATCGTACAGAATGAATATGATGACAGCAGCGTCATCGTCACCAAGCAAGAGATAGACTACGGCGGTGATGAAGGTGGAGAAGACGAAGGTAACGAAGACTACGAATAAAAAGACATAATATCAGTATGAAACAGCTAAAGAACTATATGATGCTTTTGCTCCTCGTGCCATGTTTCTGCATGGCACAAGGCTGCAAGCCGGCATCAACAAAACCTATGGTCACTTCCGACCATTACAACCAGGATTCGCTAGAGGAAGTCGTGGCTGCCGCCATGCCCCAGATGGAATACAAGGATGAGATGAGTATGCTGAAGGCATATTTCAAAGCTATCGACCAGAAGGTAACTCCCAAGGAATGGGCAGATCGGATGAAAGCCGATGCCATCGCTAGCATCTTCGACTGCTTCTGCACGAGTGACATGAAAGAGGTCTATTCTTTCTTCTTGGACAACTGCCAGGTGGACTCATTGCGGGAGAAAGTGAAAAGCCATTACGAGGCGATGACGAACAAGTATGGGCACCTCTTCCCTGGCAAACCAGCACCCAACCTCACCTTCACCGACAAGAATGGCAAGCAACTCAGTTTGCAATCTTTCAAGGGACAGGTGCTCTTGGTGGATATTTGGGGTACCTGGTGTGCCCCTTGCATTGCCGAGATGCCTTACCTCGCTGCCTTGCAAAAGGAATATGGCAGTCGAAAGGACGTAAGAATCATGAGCATCGCCTGTGACAAGAAGGCAGAAAAGTGGAAGACCTACCTTGCCAGCCATCCTACGACATGGCACCAGTACCTCATCACGGGCGAAGGCAACCAGACGCTCGACAAGGCATATTTCTGTGAAGGTATCCCTCGCTTCATCATCATCGACAAGCAAGGCAACATCGTGGCAGCTGATGCCATGCGACCTTCAGAGAAAGACTTTAGAGAATATTTCAGGAAAATCGTCAATCCATAAACTACGGCATGATAATCATGCCATTTAAAGTACTTCATCAGACAATGAAACAAAAAGTTATCACCCTGTCGCTATTGGCGAGCATGGCATTGACAGCCTCTGCCACCATCCACATGACAGGCAAAATCAACAATTACTCGGGCGGCAACGTCTTGCTCATACAAATGAGTGACACAGCCCAACAATCAGACACCATGGCTATCGCCAAAGATGGTTCCTTCGTCAAGGACATTCAACTTTTGGAACCAGGCATCGCCTACTTCGGCTTGGAAGACAAGAAAGCATTCTGCCAAGTGTTTCTCGAAGACGGAATCAAGTTCAACGTAAATATCACCGAGAACAAACGGTCCAACAAGAAAGGTAAAGGCAATGAGACGAAGGAAATGGAGAAAGCAACATTTGAGTACGAAGGAGATGACAAGGACTGCTATGAATACTTGAAAACGCACGATATGTTCAACCTCTTCGACGCTTGGCCTTTCGATCGTCTGGACACCATCAGCTTCCGTAGTTATCGGCAGCTATGGACAGCAGATGTCGAAGCATACAAGGTAGCAGCCAACCAAGTGAAGAGCCTTGCGTTCAGAAGGATGATGAACGAAAGACTTGCAGGTTTTGCCACCTCAGAGTTGTTCCGTTGGGTATGGTCAGACACCAAGAGCCATGCCACCGACAAGGACTTCGTGGCATGGGTGGAGTCTATCGACCACAACGATCCCAACCAACTCGACTTCTGTTCCAACTATCTCAGATGGTATGGCAAAGCCCATGCGGATGAGGACATGGGGGCAGACAGAGATTTCACCATCCTGACCAAGGCTTTCCAAAACCAAGACATCATCAACACTTTAGCCGATAACCAAATCATGGAGTTCCTACGTCAAGCTCCCGAGGATATGGAATCCATGTTGGCTACCTACAAGAAGGTTTCTACCAACAAGGAGGCTTGGAAAGAGGCAGACGAAGTATTTGCTCACTATGTGAAGTTGAAGAAAGGCAGTGTGGCAGCCGACTTCACGATGACCGACAAGAACGGAAAGGTAGTCTCCCTGAAAGACTTGCGTGGCAAGGCGGTATATATCGACTGTTGGGCGACCTGGTGTGGTCCTTGCTGCATGGAGATTCCGTATATGGAGAAACTCTATGAGCACTACAAAAACAACAAGGACATAGAGTTGATCAGCATCTCGCTGGACACCAACAAGAACAAGTGGCTGAACAAGTTGAAGGAAGACAAGCCTAAGTGGCATCAGTTCATCTGTCCCGACAACTTCAACTCCCAGCTATGCAAGAACTATGACATCGATGCCATTCCTCGCTTCTTGTTCTTCGATAAAGATGGAAGAATACTCTCTCTTAATGCGCCTCGTCCTTCTGACGAGCGCATCATCAAATATATCGACGAAAATCTCAAATAACAACCAAAGCAGGCTCGCCTTGAAAAAGACGAGCCTGTCATACTAATTTATTGATAATTATTCATAAATAATTTGCTTGATTGGGGATAATACCATATCTTTGTACTTAAAAAAAGTGGCACATGTGCCTAAAATTTAAAGTAGCAATGAAGGAAATCAAACGTAATAGTTATCTCAAGCAACTCATATCAGGCAAACAAAATGGTCTGATAAAGATAGTAACTGGCATCAGAAGATGTGGAAAGTCATATCTTTTGTTCAAAATCTTTCGAAATCATCTCTTAGAGCAAGGAGTCACACCCGACCACATCATATCCTTAGCATTAGATGACATCCTAAACGAAGAATATTGTGACCCTAAGAAATTGGTACTATACATAAAAGAGAACATCAAAGATTCTCAAATCCATTATGTATTGCTGGATGAGGTACAAATGGTCGATAACTTTGTCGGTGCCTTAAATAGTCTGCTTCACATTGACAACGTTGATGTCTATGTAACTGGAAGCAATTCCAAATTTCTTTCATCAGATATAGCCACCGAATTCAGAGGAAGAGGTGACGAAATCAGAATCTATCCTTTGTCGTTCTCTGAGTTTTTATCAGAATACAATGGGGACAAAAATGATGCCTGGAGAGATTACATTACCTACGGAGGTTTACCTTTGATTCTATCGCTAGAAAGTAGCCAACAGAAATCAAACTATTTGCACAACTTGTATCAAACTGTATATCTGAAAGACTTGATAGATAGGAATGGAATCAAGAAAGCGGTTGAATTTGATGCACTTACAAAAGTTATGGCATCATCCATAGGCTCGCCATGCAATCCGAACAAATTGAGCAATACATTCAAAAGTGTCAGCAATACAGACTTGTCGTCCATTACCATAGACAATTATCTAGGATTCTTGCAAGATGCCTTTCTTCTGGAGAAAGCCTCACGCTATGACATAAAAGGCAAGAAGTATATAGGAACCCTATCCAAATATTATTTTGTTGACATGGGTTTACGTAACTGCCTATTGGGGTTCCGACAAATCGAAGAAACCCACTTGATGGAAAACGTCATCTACAACGAGTTAAGAAGCAGAGGCTACCTTGTGGACGTAGGAGTGGTAGAGACTCGAACCCGGACGGAAAACCAAGGAATGTTGCGCAAGCAATTGGAAATAGACTTTGTCGTCAATAATGGCTCCAAGCGCTATTATATCCAATCAGCATTATCTCTACCCAATGAGGAAAAGATAGAGCAAGAAATGGCATCATTAAAGAATGTATCTGACAGTTTCCAAAAGATAATCATTGTCAAAGACAACATTGTCCCTCACCATAATGAGTCGGGAATTTTGTTTATCAACCTGTATGATTTCTTGCT
>FR893212.1:12495-16188 GCA_000436035.1 Prevotella sp. CAG:732
GACGAACGCATCATCAAATATATCGACGAAAATCTCAAATAACAACCAAAGCAGGCTCGCCTTGAAAAAGACGAGCCTGCAAACACTAACTTCTCTCTCGTTATCTCTTAAAGGATTATTCCACCTTCTCGATCAACTTCATTCCTTCATCCACCGCCTGCATATTGAGCGGAATCAAACCGTGATGACGCTCTGGCAAGGACTTGAAGAGCGCCTTGTTCAAACCATCCGTGCTGACCACAGGACAGACCTTGAGCAAACCACCCAACACAATCATATTGAACACCTTGCCGTTCTTCATCTCGGCAGCCTTGTCCATCGCATCAATGCGATACACCGTGATGTCCTTACGCTTAGGAGGATTCATGATGCCATATCCGTCATAAATCAAGATGCCACCCGGCTTAATCTTTGGCTCAAACTTGTCGAGCGATGGCTGGTTGAGCACGATGGCTACGTCGTAATGGCTCAGGATAGGCGAAGAGATGCGGCTATCGCTCACGATGACCGTTACGTTGGCTGTACCACCACGCTGCTCCGGTCCGTAAGCAGGCATCCAAGTCACCTCCTTGTCCTCCATCAGTCCTGAATAGGCAAGAATCTTTCCCATCGAAAGAACACCTTGTCCACCAAAACCCGATATAATGATTTCTGTCTTCATTTGTTCCTTATTATTTTAAGAAGAGCAAGAGAATTCTTCACTCTTCGTTCTTCACTCTTCACTTACATCCCCGTCGTATCCTTCAGGTCGCCCTTAGGATACTCCTTGAACATGTTCTCTTCCATCCACTTGTTGGCCTCCACTGGCGAGAGCTTCCAACCGCTATTGCAGGTAGATACTATCTCTACCAAGCTAGAGCCCAAGCCCTTCATGCTTGCCTCGAAAGCCTTGCGAATCGCCTTCTTCGCCTTCTTGATGCTTGCCACAGTCTCCACACTCTGGCGAGTGACATAGCAAGTGCCCGTGAGATGGGAAGCCAACTCGGTGATATTGAGTGGATAACCATGCAAGTCGGGTTGGCGACCATACGGACAAGTGGCTGTCTTCTGCCCCAACAAGGTAGTAGGAGCCATCTGACCACCCGTCATACCATAGATGGCATTGTTGATGAAGATGACGGCAATATGCTCGCCACGGTTCAAGGCGTGGATGGTCTCGCAAGTACCGATGCACGCCAAGTCGCCATCACCCTGGTAGGTGAACACCAAACGGTCGGGCCACAAGCGTTTCACCGCCGTAGCCAAGGCAGGCGCACGACCATGGGCAGCTTCCTGCCAGTCGATGTCCAAGTAACGATAAGCAAACACGGCGCAACCCACAGGGCAAACGCCCACCGTCTTATCTTCCATGCCCATCTCCTCGATTACCTCGGCGACAAGCTTATGAACCACGCCATGCGAACATCCCGGACAATAGTGCATCTGGGTATCGTTCATCAACGTCGGTTTCTTATATACCAGATTCTCTGGTGAAATTATATCGTTCATTTTACTAACTTCTTTAATGCTTCAACGATTTCCTCTGGCTCTGGCACAATGCCACCCAAGCGACCAAAGTACTCCACAGGTGTCTGCCCGTTGACAGCCAAGCGTACATCCTCCACCATCTGACCGGCATTGATCTCAGCCACAAGGATGCCCTTCTTGGTCTTCGCCAACTCAGCAATCTCCTTCGTAGGGAAAGGCCAAAGGGTGATAGGACGGAACAAGCCCACCTTGATGCCTTGCTCACGAGCAGTCTCGATGCTCTTCTCGGCGATACGGGCAGCACTTCCGAAAGCGACGATGACGTAATCGGCATCCTCGCACTGCTGCATCTCATAGCGTACCTCCTTCTCACGAATCTCTGCGTACTTCTTCTGCAACTCGATGTTGCGCTCCTCCATCACCTCAGGTTTCAACTCCAAGGAAGTGAGGATGTTAGGCTTGCGAGATTTCGGACGTCCGATGGTAGCCCATGGGCACTCCTTGGCTATCTCCTCCTCGGTACGACGAGGTTTCATCGGAGGCAACATCACCTTCTCCATCATCTGACCGATAACACCATCACTCAGAATCATCGCAGGATTGCGATACTTGAAGGCAAGCGTGAAAGCCAAATCGACAAAATCCGCCATCTCCTGAACGGAAGCCGGAGCCAACACGATGACATTATAGTCGCCATTGCCACCACCACGGGTAGCTTGGAAATAATCCCCCTGTGACGGTTGGATAGTACCCAATCCAGGACCTCCACGCTGCACATTGACGATGACACCCGGAATCTCAGCACCCGCCATATAGGAGATACCCTCTTGCATCAGAGCCACACCTGGGCTTGACGAAGTGGTAATCACTCGCTTGCCGGCACCAGCACCGCCATACACCATGTTGATGGCAGCCACCTCGCTCTCAGCCTGAAGCACCACCATACCCGTGGTCTCCCAAGGCTTGAGCAATGCCAAGGTCTCTATAATCTCACTTTGAGGAGTGATAGGATAGCCGAAGAAGCCATCCGCACCACATCTGATACAGGCATGGGCTATAGCCTCATTGCCTTTCATTAATGTAACTTCTTGATTTGCCATTGCACTTAGTCCTCCTTCTTACGATACACGGTGATACAACCGTCTGGGCATACGATAGCACATGAAGTACAACCGACACATGCGTCAGGAACGACCGCCTCCACATAGCGATAGCCATGCACATTGACCTTCTTCTGCGCCAATGCGATGACATCGTGAGGACACGCCTCCACACAGAGCGCACATCCCTTGCAACGCTCCGTATCGACTACAATAGCCCCTTTAATCTTGCTCATATTCTATTTCTTTCTTATTTTCTCTTGACTATCGACCACCCTGCCCATATCTCATCATGGGTTGTAGTAGTCCTTGCAATAAAAGCTCATGATGCTGCCGAGCATCTCCTTGGCTGTCACGGCAGGACTCTCTGGGTCGAGAGCTATCGCCTCCATGTAACAGTCCATGGCACGCTTGAAGTCGCCTTGCTTCCGCCAAACGTTTCCTTGTTGATAATATTCTTCTGCTGTCATTTTACTCAGTATCTTTGCTCAAATTGCTGTGCGAAGTTACGAAAATAAAGAGATTTAAAAGAATAAAAAGCCAAGATTTAAACTATATTAATTTAGTTTTTATTAAAAATGCGCACACGATATTTGAGTGTGCAATTTTTCTCATTTAATGGTATGTATTTCCCTTTTCATTTATCGTAGCCCCCTACGATAAATGAAAAGCAACACAATTCCCCTCAACAAGAGGTAGATGATGAACGCCAACCACAACGCATGGTTTCCCAGCCATCCATGCAAGCCGAAAAAGAGCACAAAGAAAGAGGCGGAGGCGATGGCGGTAGAAGCAAGCATCGACTTCGACTGAGTGATACCCACAAAAATGCCATCAAAGACAAATGCCGTCATACCCGACAAAGGTATCAGCACCGCCCACCAAAAATATTCTCCTGCTGCCGCTATCACTCGCTTGTCACTCGTCAACAAAGCTAGGAAATTCTCTCCACCTATTATATATAATAAGGTGAAAGCCGATGCCACGATGCCACCAAAAACAAACACTCGGTTGACCACTTCCTGGAATGCCTGCTGATTGCCCGCTCCATAATACTTGCCACTCAAAGCTTCGGCAGCATAGGCGAAACCATCCATGAAATAAGAGAAGATGGTGAAGAGCGTCA
>FR893212.1:16214-24815 GCA_000436035.1 Prevotella sp. CAG:732
CGTCATCAAGAGGGTATTGACCGCCAGCACGATGGTGCTCTCACGTGAACCCGCCGCCGTAAAGAAGAGGTTGACTGCCACCAAACAAACCGTTCTCAGAAATATGTCGCGATTGAGCGAGAAGAAATGCTTGAGCGGTTCTATGGCAAAAAGTCCAGCCTTGAAGTCATATCGAGCCAAACGACCATAATAGATTCGAGCCAAGACTACAGCCATGAGGAATCCCCACCATTGGGCGATGACCGTGCCCAACGCCACACCTTCCACCGTGAGATGACAGCAGAAGACAAGCACCAGTGAGACAACGATATTAACTACATTCTGGATGAGAGACACCACCATCGGGATTCGGGTATTCTGCATCCCGATATACCATCCATTGAATCCATAAAGCCCCAATACGGCAGGGGCGCCCCAGATGCAAACATAACAATATCGGCGAGCCAAGTCAAGCACATTCGCCTCTGGCGACATCGCCCACAAGCCACAACCTATCACGAGTTTCTGGAAGATGAAGAACAGTAAGCCTATCCCCACTCCCACGGAGAGGGAACGTACCAAGAGCCTCATCACCTCGGCAAAGTCTCGTCTGCCCAAGGCCTGTGAGGTCATGCCGCTCGTACCCATTCTTAAGAATCCAAACAGCCAATAGATGACATTGAAAAGCATGGAACCCACGGCAATGGCTCCGATATAAGAGGCATCGCCGATATGACCGACGATGGCTACATCCACTAAACCCAAAAGCGGTACCGTGATATTGGATATTATCGACGGTACCGCTAATTGTAATATCTGTTTGTTACGAGCATTCATAAAACTCCTAACTCTAACTTCATGATTGCTTAAACTTGGCAGCCTGCTCCTCTATATAGGCAGCGTCACTGAAGTAATCGATGCGCATGGCCTTGCGAACCTCATCCATCGTCTGTGCGGCAAACTCACGAGCCACCTCGCTACCCTTCTTCAAGATGTTGAACACCTCTGGAATATCCTGCTCAAACTCATGACGGCGAGCACGGATTGGGCCGAGCATCTTATTGATGACACTATTGAGGAACTTCTTGGTCATACCATCACCGATACCACCCTTCACATACTGCTCCTTCAACTCTTCGAGGTTCTTGAACTCAGGCCAGAACTCAGCGAAGTCCTCGTCTGTAGAGAAAGCCTCCATATAGGTGAACACGGCATTGCCCTCCAAGTGTCCAGGCTCATCCATGCTCATGCGAGGCTCACCATTCGACATCTTCTTCACCTTCTTCCAAACGGTCTTCTCGTCATCGCTCAGATAGATGCAGTTGCCGAGGCTCTTACTCATCTTCTCCTTGCCATCCGTACCAGGAAGACGACGGCAAACAGCATTCTCTGGCAAGAGAATCTCTGGCTCTACCAAGACTGGAGCATACACCTGATTGAAACGGCGAACCAACTCACGGGTTACCTCCAACATAGGCTCCTGGTCCTCACCGGCAGGCACGGTAGTAGCCTTGAAAGCGGTGATGTCGGCAGCCTGGCTCACTGGGTAGCAGAAGAAACCGAGAGGGATGTTTGCCTCGAAGTTACGCATCTTGATCTCAGTCTTCACGGTTGGGTTACGCTGAACACGAGATACAGTGATGAGGTTCATCAAGTAGGTAGTCAACTCAGCCAACTCTGGAATCATGCTCTGGATATAGAGTGTACACTTCTGTGGATCGAGTCCGGCAGAGAGATAGTCGAGCGCCACCTCGATGATGTTCTGGCGGATCTTCTCAGGATTGTCCGCATTGTCGGTCAAAGCCTGAACGTCTGCCATGAAGACAAACATCTTGTCAAAGTCACCTGCGTTCTGCAACTGCACACGGCGCTGCAAAGAACCAATATAATGCCCCAAGTGGAGCTTGCCAGTAGGACGGTCGCCCGTCAATATGATCTTTCCCATTGTATAATTACGATTATTTTGTCTGCAAAGGTACTGCAAAAAGGGCAAAACACAAAATAAATCGTCGGTTATTTTGCATTTTGCCCTTATTCTTGCATAGGTTATTTCATAATGACTATCTCTTTGTCAGTGAAAGCACTACTTGCATCCACCAATTTCAAGACCTTGTCCCAGTTGGCTGCCGGTTCGAGACGATGCAGGAAACTCTTGCGCACTTGAATCTGCACCTTGTCACCTTCCGCCTTTGCCGTAACGGTAAACTCACCGCACTCATTGCTGACCGAAGATGTCAACTTGTTCAACGATTCCGTTGAGACCTTATATCCCGCAGGCAACGCCAACTCCACATTGAACTCATCAACATAAGCAAACTTGCGCCAAATATCATCCTTGCGTACACGGTCATTGCCTTCCAGCTTCTTCTGCTGTCCTATCAACTTGCCCACAGACACCAGCAAGTTGCGCCCTGCTCGCTTCACCAAGCCATCCATATCGTAGCTGACGTGATAAATCAAGTCGGCACTGTCTTTTCTGATGCCCACGCAGTCGATGCCGAAGTCCCCCATCTTGGTTGGCTCGCTATCATGGAAGTCTGTTACTTCTGCCTTGAACTGCTCAGGGCGTTCCTTTGCCAAGTATTCGTCATAACGTGACTTGAGGTTGGCTTGGTCTTTCTTGGAGAAGATGGCATAAGGACCTTCCTCGTCATATTTCAAGTATTGCCAATACGCTGTCAAATGTTCTGGGCCGAAATAAGACGTAGCAGAAGCGCAAACGGATTGCCCGAAGAGTTTCTGTTCGCCAGAATAATCCACCTTGCGATTGATATTCAAGGTAGTACCCGTCAGTTGAGCCTTGATGCTGACAACCGACTTGTTGTCTTCCGCCTTGCTCTCTGGCAGGGTAATCAGTTGCTTGCCATCTTGCATATAGGCTTTTCTGCCCTGGAACTGGTAAGGCATCTCTGAAGCCACCTTAGGATAGGTGCCCATGAAATAATACTTTCCCGTATCTTTCAAGCGGAAGAACCAAGCATTCTCGTTATAGTTGATGACCTGGTCGATGGAAGGAGCACCCAATGGTGTCGTGATGCCCATCTCAACATCGTAACCCAACTTACGAACATAGTTGGCGAGGGTGTTAAGATTCCTTTGGTCGGTTCTTGAGTCAACATAAAGAATCGAATAAAGGCGATCGGCTTTCTCTTCTGCCGACAAGGACGCCTCCTTGAGGTCCTTATACAAATTTCTGACTTCCTTAAAGTCCATGACCGACAACGGCGAATAGCCACCTTTCTTAATCGACATACCCATCAACTTCCAGTCGTCCTGAAGGATTGGTTCCACGTCAGGGTTGGCACGCACACCCTTCTTGCGCATCGCCTTTTCTATCACGATGGTCTTTGACTTAGTCGGTGTCACATACATGAGGATGCAAGGTGACTGCAAGGAAGAATTGTACCAAACGGATGGCTCGGCATCTACAGGCTGATTGACGGTCAAGTCGAGGACAACATTCTTGTTCTTATCCGTGGTCTGAGTAAAGTCGGGCGCACCATTCATGGAACGATAGACGGTAGCCAAGCTTTGGTCGAGCACACAATGCACCTTGCCATACAACATCGGTTCATCCTGACGCAAGAAGAACATGAATGGGTCCAACTGCTGTTCCTGCGTACCTATCTGATCGTAGGTGAAGACATCGAGACAGTCACCGATTTCAAGATTAGGAACTGCTACCTTCTGGCTCAAGTCCTTATCCTTTGCTCCTTCCTTGACATCCACATAGTCATCAAGGCTCACCACTTGCACACTGCCATTTTTCTTCAGCACACGAATGCCCACGATGGTCTTGGTCTTGGTTTGGTAACCCGCAAACCATTTCTTGGTCTTTGTACGGAAAGAGAACTCGGAATAGTCTTTCAGTGCCTTCTTGTCATTTATTTGAATCAGCATACGCTCCATGTCGGAACAGTCTATCTGACGTGTCAAGCGAAAGTTCAGCAGCAACTCCGACGTTGCCTTGCGAGAATAGTCGGTGCTCACCTCTCGGTAATACGAGAGAATCACCGCCGACTCGTTCTTGTACTTTTCCGGCACCTCACGCTTTTTGAAATCAGCAGGCGTATCGTTCCATACCTCCTCACGTACCTGTTGAGCCAACTTGAGATAGTCGGACTTTTCGTCTGCCCTCGCTGTCACGCAGGAGAGCAACAGCACTAGCCAACAAAGACTAGTTTTCAATACATCCATTTTCTTCATGGTTCTTATCGTTTAATCTGTTAGTATTTTTGCTCTATCTATGTTACGGTTCCAGAAGATTGGCTTTCACTTGGTTAGTACCACTTGCTCATTGCAAGCATCAGCCCAATCTGTCACCAGTTTGTTCCATGTCGGTATCTCTTTCAATGGGATACGTCTCTTTTTGATATGGTATTCCTTTTCCATGACAACGGAGTTGCCTTGCCTACGGAATACCCGACGGAAGTCACACCACTCGGAATGAGATTCGTATAGAGCAGGCAATTCCTCTACTCGCATATCCTTCGGAATCACCATCTTCACGGTACGTACGAGTTTAGCTGGCATATCCAACATATCATCACAAGTGCGCTTCGTGGTATCCACCCTATCTAAGAAGATGTCCTTGTCTGGATTCATATCCACACACAACTTTCCGTCAGCCGACAAGCCTACATCACCTTTGATATAAGCTGCCGAAATCTGAAGGTGTTGAGCTTGTGGTAGATTGCCTTCCAAGCGGATATCACCCAATTGGTCGGTTGTTTTTCCGAAGCCCAATATGCGAGCCAGCAGTCTGTCTTTCTCGTCTTTAGCCACAGACTCATAAGCTGACATCACCATTGCCTTCATATCTCCAGACCAAGAAGAAGTCACATTTCCCTTCATGGCATAAGTACCATTGTCCAAGGTGATCAGCGAACCTTCCAACACTTCAGAAGAAGAGTTTGCATCTTCTGACAAGACTGGCAACGTCACGACCTCACAACCAGCTTCCTTCTCCACTAAGGCTTGTCGTCCCTGGATGTTAGCTGGGATATAACCCATCGGGATATAAGGATTCGTTGCGTCCAAGAAATATGCCTTTCCCTGATGATAGACGGTGCATATCGCATGGTCGATGGCTGCAATCGTTGGTACTTGCTGAGGTGAATAAGGCACGTCGTCTGTTCCGATGTCAGTCTGTCGGGCATCGAAACCTTGGGCGCGAAGCAACGTTTTCAACAAGAGCGACATCGCCTTGCAATCACCATATCGCTTGCGGATGGTTTCAGCAGGCAGGGCTGGTTGATGAGCGGAAATGCCGGCTTCATAGGCTAGGTAGCGAATATTGCGTTGCACCCAAGCGTAGGTGTTGGCAATACATTCCAGTTCACTCTTGGCATCTTTCTTGATTTCCGACAGTATCTCATTGAGGTTCGGAATGCTGACATCCACATCTGCTAGTTTCTTAGACCAAGCAAACATATCTTGTACATCCGAGAAGGAGCCTACGACAAGAATATAAGGGGAGACATAACCCCATGCCGGTGCATTGTCTTGCGGAGTAGAAGTCGGCAAGTCGTGGATGACATAAGTGAAAACCGAGTCGCCTTCGGCATTGACAGAACTCGTCTTTTGCACATCAGCAGGCAAGTTACAATCCCTCAGATGAAACTGAGAGAAAGCCTTCGGAATGACCACTTGGATGGTCTTGCTTTCCACGAAATAATCTTCTCGCAAAGGAATCGTCGTAAAATAAATCGGATCAAGAAAGGTTCGCGCAAAAGAAGCCTTCAGCGTCTTGCCGACTTTCGGAATGCGATAGCTGAAAAAACACACCTTGCTATCATCGAAAAAGACATTCTTAGGAATCGCCGCCTTATATTGCGCAACTCCCTTAGACTGAGCTTTATCCAAATGGATAAAATCTCCATAAAAAACGTTCGGTTGTACCAGTGCCGCATACTTCGTGACACCATAAGTATAATCGGAAGTATTGACCACAATGGTATTGCCATCAGCACTTTTCTTGAATACATATTGGTCAAAGCAACTGACAACATGCACATTGTCTTCCTTTCCCTGAGCCATCATCATTTGAGAACAGAACAGGAACCATGCGATCAAAATAGGAAAGCAGTACTTTTTCATCTTTTATATACTATAGGTCTTCTTGCATCATACAATAAGTCTTCACCACGAGCAACTAGTACTCATGATGAAGACTCTTATCTCATTATACTATTAGAACTCTGCGTTCTTTGGTGTACGTGGGAAAGGAATCACGTCGCGGATGTTCTGCATACCGGTTACGAAGAGAATCAAGCGCTCGAAACCGAGGCCGAAACCTGCATGAGGGCATGAACCGTACTTACGTGTGTCGAGATACCAAGTCATATCCTTCATTGGGATATTGCGAGACTCTATCTCACCCATCAACTTGTCGTAGCTCTCCTCACGTACAGAACCACCGATAATCTCACCAATCTGTGGGAACAAGACATCGGTACCCTGAACAGTCTGACCGCTCTTGCCACCGAAGCCACTCTCCTCCTCGTCTATCTTCATATAGAATGCCTTGATAGCCTTAGGATAGTTGGTCATGATGACAGGCTTCTTGAAGTGCTCCTCTACCAAGAAGCGCTCGTGCTCTGAAGCCAAGTCGTCGCCCCACTCGCATGGGAACTCAAACTTCTTGCCATTTGCGATAGCCTCCTGGAGAATGCGGATACCCTCTGTGTAAGGAAGATGAACAAACTCAGAGTCGAGAACACCCTGAAGACGAGCAATCAAGCCCTTGTCTATCATCTTGTTGAGGAACTCCAAGTCGTCCTTGCAGTTATCGAGTGCCCAACGGATACAATACTTGATGAAGTCTTCCTCCAACTCCATCAAACCATCCATATCCATGAAAGCGACCTCTGGCTCTACCATCCAGAACTCAGCCAGGTGGCGAGGTGTATTACTGTTCTCTGCACGGAAGGTTGGACCGAAGGTATAGATGGCGCCGAGTGCTGTAGCACCGAGCTCACCCTCCAACTGACCGGAAACGGTCAATGAAGTCTGCTTACCGAAGAAATCATCAGAATAGTCAATCTTGCCATCCTCTGTCTTCTTCAGGTTGTAGAGATTCTTGGTGGTTACCTGGAACATCTGACCGGCTCCCTCGCAGTCGCTGGCTGTGATAAGCGGTGTATTGAAATAGAAATATCCATGCTCGTGGAAGTAGGTGTGGATAGCCATCGCCATGTTGTGGCGGATACGCATCACGGCACCGAAGGTATTGGTACGGAGACGAAGGTGAGCATACTGACGCATGTACTCGAAGCTCTGTCCCTTCTTCTGCATAGGATAGTCATTGCCGCAGAGGCCATAAATTTCGATGGTATCACACTGAATCTCAACAGTCTGTCCCTTGCCCTGGCTCTCCACCAAAGTACCGACAGCACTGATACAAGCACCGGTAGTAATCTGACGTAGCTGATTCTCATCGACCTTGGATGGGTCAACTACTATCTGAATATTATTAATAGTAGAACCATCGTTAAGAGCGATAAAATCGACTGCTTTGCTACTACGATGAGTACGAACCCATCCCTTTACATTCACGATTGAGCCGTAGGCTGTGCTCTTGAGCAAGTCAACGACTTTAGTTCTTTTTACTTTTTCCATTTTTCTAATAGGTTAAAAAGGAGACTAAACAGATAGTCTCCTTTCTTATTATATCAAATATCATTTATTCGAAAGCACCCATGCGGAGCATGTCAACCTCTTTCTCTGTGAGGAATCGCCAGTCACCACGACGGAGATTCTTCTTGGTCAAGCCAGCGAACTGAACACGATCCAACTTGGTTACACGATAGCCAAGGCTCTCGAAGATACGGCGAACAATACGGTTCTTGCCGCTGTGGATCTCGATGCCTACCTGTGCCTTGTCACGATCGTCTGCATACTCAATAGCATCAGCCTTGATCTCACCATCTTCCAAGGTTACGCCCTCACGAATCTGCTCCATGTCATGAGCAGTGAGATTCTTGTCGAGATGTACATGATATACCTTCTTCTTCAAGAACTTAGGGTGAGTGAGCTTGCTAGCCAAGTCACCATCGTTGGTCAAAAGAAGTACACCAGTTGTATTGCGGTCGAGACGACCTACAGGATAGATGCGCTCAGGGCAAACGTCCTTGACGAGATCCATCACGGTCTTGCGCTGCTGAGGGTCATCGCTAGTAGTTACGTAATCCTTTGGCTTATTGAGCAATACATAAACCTTCTTCTCCAATGTAACAGGAGCGTCATGGAACTTCACCTCATCGGTACGAAGAATCTTTGTACCCAACTCAGTTACTACCTCACCATTAACAGTGACAACACCTGCCTGGATGAACTCATCAGCCTCACGGCGAGAGCATACACCTGCATTGGCAAGGAACTTGTTCAAACGCAATGGCTCATTTGGATCGAAGTTCTCCTCCTTGTACTCGATACGCTTCTTCAAGCTATACTTAGCATTTGGATCGTATCCTGGAGTGTGCTGACGATAGCCACCTTGTGGACGACCGTAGCCACCACGGTTGTTGTTGTAGCCACCTTGTGGACGACCGTAGCCACCACGGTTGTTGTTGTAGCCACCTTGCTGACGACCGTAGCCACCACCACGATTGTTTTTGTTGC
>FR893212.1:24916-26785 GCA_000436035.1 Prevotella sp. CAG:732
CTTGCTGACGGGGCTGGTAACCACCTTGCTGACGTGGCTGGTAACCACCCTCCTCATCATTATTGTTGAAGCGTGGACGATAGCCACCCTGTGGGCGAGACTGGTAACCACCACGATTGTTGTTATAACCACCCTGTGGACGGCCATAACCACCACGTGACTGATAGCCACCACGCTGCGAATGTTCACCATTTGCACCTTGCAAGCCTGCTCCGAAGCCCTCAGGACGGAAGCCACCATCACTGCTGCCTCTGTCGCTGCTATAAGCACGCTGCGAATTAATACGAGGTCGTTGTGGACGACCATTACTGTGATAATTTCTCTGATAACCACCTGCTGGGTTATAACCGCCCTCACGGGTACTTTCCTTCTCAGTTGCTTGATCCTGAGTCTTGTTTTCGATTTCTGAATCCATTTCTTTAAATCTTAAAATAGCCTCACGGCTGGGTTAGTAAATCTTGTTAATTCTATGTTTATTAAATTGATAATTAAATTCCAGTGTAATTGCTTGGTGTGATAGCCATCAACTCAGCCTTCACGCTATCGCTAACATTCAAGCCCTTGATAAACTCGTGGATGGTCTCCTCTGTCATGTGCTTATTGGTACGAGTCAAAGCCTTCAATGCCTCATATGGATGTGGATAAGCCTCACGACGCAAGATGGTTTGGATAGCCTCAGCTACCACAGCCCAAGTATTGTCCAAGTCTTCCTGAAGTTTCTCCTCATGGAGAATCAACTTGCGCAATCCCTTGAGGGTGCTCTGGATGGCAATGACACTATGCCCCAAAGGTACACCAATGTTACGAAGTACAGTACTATCGGTCAAGTCGCGCTGCAATCTGCTGACTGGCAACTTCTGAGCCAAGAACTGAAGGATAGCATTGGCTATACCGAGATTGCCCTCACTGTTCTCATAATCAATAGGGTTCACCTTATGAGGCATGGCGCTAGAGCCAACCTCACCAGCTTTGATCTTCTGCTTGAAATACTCCATGGAAATATACATCCAGAAGTCACGATCCAAGTCTATAATAATCGTATTGATACGGCGAATAGCGTCGAAGATAGCACCAAGATAGTCGTAATTGCTAATCTGGGTGGTATATTGTTCACGCTCCAAGCCCAATTTCTCACTGACGAACTTGTTGCCAAACGACTTCCAATCAAACTGAGGATAAGCGACATGATGCGCATTGTAATTGCCTGTAGCACCACCAAACTTCGCTGTAATCTTGCATGACTTCAAGGTATTCAACTGTTCTGTGAGACGATAGACGAACACCATGATTTCCTTACCCAAGCGGGTAGGCGAAGCTGGCTGACCATGTGTCTTAGCCAACATAGGAACATCCTTCCATTCGTCTGCGTATGCCTGCAACTGAGCAATCAACTCTTCCACCTGTGGATAGAATACATCCTCCAAAGCCTCTTTAACTGACAAAGGAACACTGGTATTATTGATATCCTGAGAAGTAAGACCGAAGTGGATGAACTCCTTGAAAGCATCCAAGCCACCAATCTTGTCAAACTCTTCCTTAATGAAATACTCCACAGCTTTCACATCGTGATTGGTCACCTTCTCGATGTCTTTCACACGCTGAGCCTCATTCTCATCAAATTTGCGATAAATGTCACGCAAACGCTCAAAGAGAGCATGATCGAAAGATGCCAATTGCGGTAAAGGCAACTCACACAAAGTAATGAAATACTCAATTTCCACTCTCACTCGATAACGAATCAGCGCATACTCTGAGAAATAGTTCGCAAGCGCCTCCGTCTTTCCCCTATAACGACCATCGATAGGTGAAATGGCTGTCAACAAGTCTAAATTCATAACTAATACGTATTATTATATTTGAATAGGCTGC
>FR893213.1 GCA_000436035.1 Prevotella sp. CAG:732
TATTAATCAGTTAGACCTTTCTGAGGGTCGAAGTCCTCAGGTACTTCAGTTACGATAATAGGCTCCTTGTGTCCGAGCTTCTCAGCATCAGAGAGGTTCTCGTTGCTCAAGCCGCAAAGACCGCCCTTGCTCATAGAGAGCTCTTTCTCCTCAGAGGTCATCTTGTGGTTGGCACCACCGAAGAATTTCTCTACCTTTACCTTACGTTGCAACTGCATCATACCGTAAAGGATAGCCTCTGGGCGTGGAGGACATCCAGGGATATACACATCCACAGGAACCAACTCGCTGATACCTCTTACTACGTTGTAGCTTTTCTTGAAAGGACCACCAGAGATGGTGCATCCACCCACAGCTACCACATACTTAGGCTCAGCCATTTCATCGTACAAACGCTTAAACACTGGTGCCATCTTATTGGTAATCGTACCGGCACACATGATCAAGTCGGCTTGGCGTGGAGAGTTACGAGTTACCTCGAAGCCAAAACGAGAGAAGTCGTAGCGAGCACAACCCACAGCCATGAACTCGATACCACAGCAAGAAGTACCGAAGGTCAAAGACCAGAGAGAGTTACTACGTCCCCAGTTGATGGCTGCATCGAGAGAACCAACTACCACGTTAGCACCACCCTCATTGAGCTCTTGCGCAATCTTTTCGAGGGTATCGTTGTCCTTAAACTCGTCGTAAGGAATACTCTTGATAGAGGCTCTTTTGTTTACTTCCATTCCAATGCTCCTTTCCGCCAAGCGTAAGCAAGGCCAAATACCAATACCAACAGGAAGAAGCCAATGCTCACGAGAGCCATTGCTCCAAACTGCTTAACTACGACTGCCCATGGGTAAAGCAATACAGTCTCGATATCAAACATCAAGAAAAGGATGGCGAAGAGGTAGTAGCCGATGTGTGATGGCAACCAAGAGCTGCCACGTGTCGGAATACCGCACTCAAAAGGTTCACCCTTTACCGGATTGTATGAACGAGGACCGATCAACTTTGCGATGACATAAGCAGCCACCACCAAAGTTACAGCCGTCAGCAAAACGGTGATAAATAGTGTAAAGTTCATAAAATTGTTATAACGTTATTTGTTAAAATGCTTCTAAGCGACTGCAAAGGTAACAATTATTTTGCAAACAAGACGTAACTTTTCGGAAAAAGTTGCAACCTTTGCCACTTTTCGTCCGTCTAAGAGACAAAATAGAGTATAAATATTTAAAATAAGAAAGGAAATAATTATGATTTTAAGTACAACTCCGACCATAGAGGGTCACCCTATTCGTGAATATCGTGGCGTGGTGACTGGTGAGACCATCATCGGCACCAACTTCGTCAAGGACTTCTTTGCCAACATCCGTGATGTCATCGGTGGCAGAAGCGGTTCCTATGAGAGCACACTCCGTGAAGCAAAGGACACTGCGCTCCGAGAGATGAGCGACCATGCCGCCTCCCTCGGCTGCAATGCCATCGTCGGCATCGACCTAGACTACGAGACTGTAGGCAACAGCGGCAGCATGCTGATGGTGACGTGCAGCGGAACGGCTGTGATACTATAACAAATAAGCCATTCATCTCTATGGGACGAATGGCTTATTTACTCCTCAAACATTTAATTTCAGCATCAATTTGTTGGCGGTCGCCAAAAGATTGCACGACATTTGTCAAGCAATCTACGGATTCGGATTCTCACACCATAAGGATGGGGAGTATCAGTTCGTAATTCGTACTTCTACCACCCTCGTCAGTCTGCCGCAAGATGCCTTTCTCTATCAAATCCTTGATGTCACGATTGGCCGTATCTTGCGAACCCTACAAGTTTTGCGGAGAATATTTAATTTATTCTCCGCATATTCTGCGGAGAATATGACATCTATACTCCGCAAATATCATCATATTTTTGGGAGTTGAATATATTGAGATACAAAAATATCCTTTCACTAGAAGCTGCTGATAATCAAGATTATCTCGCTAAAAGTGAAAGGACATGACTACTGTACAATCTTGAAGCGGATACGCAAGGAGTGAGAAGCCTCATCCCAATTGGTACCGAGCATCACAAACTTGCCGATCTGAGCAGTGGAGCGGACGTGCTTACCAATGCAAGGACACACATCGTAATCGCCAATGCGTACCAAGCGCAAAGTCTCACTGGCATCCTCTGGAAGACGATCGAGCTTGACATCTGCTGGGATATGGTCACGATCCACAAACTCGTAGGTCACAGGCATATCTGCCTCTATCAAGCGATTCATCTCTGCCTCTATCTCCTTCTCTTCCTGGCGACTAGGCTTATGATCGATGACGAAAGTCATCTTACTCTTCTTGCGCTCGATATGGGCATTACGACTACGCTCGCATCCAAACATGCGAACCATCAACTGGTTGAGCAAATGCTCTGCCGTATGAGCAGGTGGGAATTCCTCCTTATGGTGCTCATTCAATATGAATTCACTCTCTTCCATCTTGACATTGAATTTATAGATTCTTACTCCGTTAGCCTCGATAGATACTGGGAAGATACCGTCTTTCTTCAGTTCCACCTTGCGTCTGCCACCCGACCAAAGTTCGGTGACCGACACCTCTTCCTCCGGCAAATGCAAGAAGTCGAAGGCATGACCTGGAATGCAAACACCCAACTCGCGTGCGTCAATAGAGAAATTCAACACCACCAAGAGTACCTCTTTTTCTTTCTTGCGAAGGAAAGCAAAGTTGGTACGTGGGTCGAAATGATCGCTGCCTGGATTCACATACATCAAGTCGAAGGTATCACCCTCACGAATCGCCTTCTCCTCATTGGCAAGACGAAGCATCTGGCGATAGGTGGCAGCCAAGTATTTCTGCTCTGGAGTCAAACCATCCGTCTGTCTGCCAGCTCCCGTCTTATTGACCGTCTTAGGAAGAGCATGTTGATAGGCTTGAGCCAACGTCACAGGACTCCAATAGTCGAAAATCGTGGTACGTCCATCCACGCCACTGAATCCCTCCTTGTCCATTCCTCGCTCACCAAACTCCTGTCCGCTATAGAGCATGAAAGGATTCTTCTGGAAAAAGAGGCTCATGGCTGCAGCTGGTATCGCCTTCATGGCATCACCGCAGAAGAAATCACTGGCGATGCGTTGCTCATCATGGTTCTCCAAGAAATAGAGCATGTGGTCACGGATATCGTCCACCTCTTGCCACTCGTGGGTGATGCTGGATGCAGGACGTTTGCCACGGATGACACCACGCAAGCAATCATACATGCCCACCTTGTCATATAGATAGTCAAAACCAGCCTTTACATAGTTGCGGTACTGGCTAGGATCATACACTTCGCCAATGACGATGATCTCCGGATAACGAGATTTCAGTATCTGTGTGGCATACGACCAGAAAGCCGTAGGCACCATCTCCGCCATATCGCAGCGGAAGCCATCCACTCCCTTGCTCGCCCAATAGAGCAATATGTCCGTCATCTTACCCCATGTACTTGGCAATGGCTCGTAGTGATAGCTACGTCCGCTAGCATCACAATAGTCGATGCCATAGTTAAGCTTCACGGTCTCATACCAGTCGTTGCAACCGGGACGGTTATCAAAACGGTCATTGCCCGTAGCCCTGGCAGGACTCTCCACGTATGGCTCATAGATGGCAGCATCCTTCTCCGCATAAGCCTTGAACTCAGGTTTCGACTGGCGCACATCATTCAAGTCCAAGTCGCCCCAAGCATAATAGAAGTTATTTTTAGTAGAGAAGTGCATATTCTTGTCGTCATCCTCTCCAAGATCTCTCACACCAGCAGGCTTACAGATAGAGTGATATTCACGAGCCACATGATTAGGCACGAAATCCATGATGACCTTCATGCCTGCCTTGTGGGTACGCTCGATGAGACTCTCCCACTCCGCCATACGCATACTCACGTTTTCAGCCAAGTCGGGATCGATGTCATAGTAGTCGGTGATGGCGTAAGGCGAACCAGCCTTGCCCTTCACCACCTCAGCATGTTGAGTTGGAATGCCATAGGAAGAGTAGTTTGTTTGCGTAGCATGACGAATGACACCGGTGTACCAAATATGCGTGAAGCCCATATCATGAATACGAGCCAAGATGGTGTCATTAAAATGATTCAGTTTTCCACAACCGTTTTCCTCTATCGTTCCGTTCTCCTTTCGGTTTGTATTCTTATTTCCAAAGAGGCGTGGAAGAACCTGATATATTAATACCTTTTCCTTCATTTAGCGGTTTACTAAGAAAATGAAACGTTTTACCCCCTGGACAACGCCCTGTCCAGAAGATAAAACGCTATATAATGTTGTTGTTTGATTAAGCAATGCCGTGAGCAGCAACAGTCTTGTCAATGCGGCCAATCATACCCTGCAAAGCCTTGCCAGGACCACACTCAGTGAAGTCATCAGCACCATCTGCAATCATAGCCTGTACTGAAGAAGTCCAACGAACTGAGCTTGTCAACTGAGCAATCAAGTTCTGCTGAATCTCAGCTGGGTCTATATGAGGCTTACCATCTACATTCTGGTAAACTGGGCACTTAGGAGCAGAGAAAGTAGTCTTCTCGATAGCTGCCTGAAGTTCATCCTTAGCAGGCTGCATCAATGGAGAGTGGAAAGCACCACCTACCTTCAAAGGCAAAGCACGCTTAGCACCAGCAGCCTTCAATTTCTCGCAAGCTGCGTTGATAGCGTCTGTGTTACCTGAAATAACGAGCTGACCAGGGCAGTTGTAGTTAGCAGCAACGACCACGTTGCCCTCAGAGCTAACCTCTGCGCAAATTTCCTCTACCTTCTCGTCTGGCAAACCGATGATGGCAGCCATTGTACCTGGGTTAGCCTCACAAGCCTTCTGCATAGCGTTGGCACGAGCAGCAACGAGCTTCAAGCCATCCTCGAATGCCATGGCACCAGCAGCAACCAAAGCAGAGAACTCACCGAGAGAGTGACCAGCCACCATAGCAGGCTTGAACTCATCACCCAAGCAGAGAGCAGAGATAACTGAGTGGAGGAATACAGCAGGCTGTGTTACCTTTGTCTCCTTCAACTGCTCATCAGTGCCAGCAAACATGATATCGGTAATCTTAAAGCCGAGAATCTCGTCAGCCTTATCGAAAAGTTCTTTTGCCAATGTGTTGTTGTCGTAGAGGTCCTTACCCATACCTACGAATTGTGAACCCTGACCAGGGAAAACAAATGCTTTCATTTTATTTCTTATTTTAGTTTGTTATTATTTATATTCCTTGAAGATATTGCCGTCAGCAACAGAATTCATTCAATGCCAATGAATTCGTGTGCAAAGATACAACAATTTTTCGAGAATCAAACAAGGAATATTCAAAATATATAGTTATATATTCTAAATTACCACAAAAGGAGCAGAAGCCAAACATAAAAAAATCCCAAATGCCAAGAGGCAGATGGGATTTTTATATTGTTTTGCTTTACAGTGCGAAAAAATATCGTACTTAGCGGCAGTGAGTATTACTCAGCTGCTGGAGCCTCCTCCTCAGCTGCAGGAGCAGCCTCAACTGGAGCCTCTTCTGCTGCAGGAGCAGCAACAGGAGCGTTCTCAGGAACAACGTTTACTGGAACCTTAACCTCAACCTCCTTGTGGAAGTGTACAGTAGCCTCGTATTCGCCTACCTTCTTAGCGTCCTTCATTGTGATGATCTTGCGGTCGATCTCGATGCCCTTCTTAGCGAGCTCCTCAGCAACAGTAGCAGCGTTAACTGAACCGTAGAGCTGACCAGTAGCGCTCACCTTAGCAGCGATAGTAAGAACTACGCCATTGAGAGCCTCACCCTTCTTAACAGCCTCAGCCTTGATAGCCTCAAGCTTGTGAGCCTGCTGCTTCAAGTCCTCTGCCAACTGCTTCTTAGCAGATGGAGAAGCGATGACAGCCTTACCTGTAGGGATAAGGAAGTTACGACCGTAACCACTCTTAACATTCACGATATCGTTCTTGTATCCAAGACCGATAATATCTTGCTTCAAAAT
>FR893214.1 GCA_000436035.1 Prevotella sp. CAG:732
ATGCCTTCAGCACCTTGCAGGAAATGACATTGGCAGCCAAGGAAAAAGGATTGGAGATATTGGGCATCACGGAGCATGGTCCCAATATCCCAGGAACTTGTGACCCTATTTATTTTCGCAACCTACATGTGGTGCCTCGCAACCTCTATGGCATCAAGCTTATGTTAGGTGCGGAGCTAAACATCCTCAATACCCAAGGTGACATCGATCTGAACGAGAACTATTGGCGACTGATGGACATTCGCATCGCCGGCATTCACAGCCTCTGCTGGAAGGGAGGCTGCAAGGAAGAGAATACGCAAGGTGTTATCAACGCCATGCGCAATCCATACATTCAGATTATCTCCCACCCTGGTGATGGAACGGCAGAGCTTGACTTCGAGGCTTTGATGAAGGTTTCCAAGGAAACCCACACCTTGCTCGAAATCAACAACCACTCCATGGCACCGATTCGTCACAAGACCGTGGCGGCACCCAATAACTTACAACTATTGGAACTTGCCAAGAAATACGAGACTCCTGTTATCTTCGGAAGTGATGCCCACTTCTCCACGATGATTGCGGATTACGAAAACATCATGCCATTGGCTAAGAAATGCGATTTTCCTGAAGAATTAGTACTCAACTACTCTCCTGAGAATTTCTTGGCATACATCAAGCCAATGCCTGAGTAAGGACTTTTTCACTTTTACCACGATAGTATATGGAGAATATTCGCTGCACGGTAGAGCGCATCACATACCAGAATGAGGAGAACGGATGGTCTGTTCTTCGGGTGAACGTCAAGGGATACAAGGATGTTGTAACCCTTGTAGGCAACTTTTGTGACACCAAGGTAGGTGCCGTACTTGCCGTGGAGGGCAACTGGAGAATGGATGCCAAGTTTGGCAAGCAATTCCAGGCCGTCAACTGGAAGGAGGAACTGCCCTCTTCCATCGTGGGTATCGAGAAATACTTGGGCAGCGGACTTATCAAGGGCATCGGGTCTGTTTATGCCAAGAAAATCGTGGCTAAGTTTGGTGAGGAAACACTCAACATCATCGAGGAAGACATCCAGCGACTGTCCGAAGTGGACGGCATAGGCAAGAAACGCATCGACCTCATCGCCAAGTCATGGGAGAAGCAGAAGGACGTAAAGGACATCATGGTCTTCCTACAAGGCAATGGAGTGAGCAGTGCTTACGCCGCCAAGATATACAAGGCATACGGCAAGGAAAGCATTGACAAGGTGAAGGAGAATCCTTATCGACTTGCCGATGACATCTGGGGTATTGGTTTCAAGACAGCCGATTCCATCGCCAAGAGCATGGGATATGCAGAGAACGACATTCGCCGATGCAAGAGCGGTATCATCTATTCACTCAACCAGCTCGCCAATGATGGACACGTCTATGCTACCAGGGAACAGCTGATCAAGGATGCCAATGAAAGATTAGGGTTGGCAGAAATCGCTGCCAATTCCCAAACGACAGTGCCGAATACATCAGCATCAAGCCCTATTACTGAGGAAATCCCTTTGGGTATGGTTGCCGAGCCAACTCCCCAGATGCGTCCACCTGTGGAGCAAGCCTTAGAAGAGCTGATTTCAGCAGAAGAACTCAAAGTGGAGGACGAGTGCATCTATCTCCCACCCTTCTATTACTCGGAAGTGGGTGTAGCCAAGAAACTATTGGAACTCAGGAATGCCAAGCAAGATAACCTTTTCGCTGGTCAGGTGAATATGGAAGCCATCGAGAAGGAATCGGGCATTACCTATGATGATGTGCAGCAAGCTGCCATCCACATGGCAGCAGAAAGCAAGGTGATGGTACTCACTGGCGGTCCTGGTACCGGAAAGACCACAACCACCCAAGGTATCATTTCTGCATGGAAGACGGCAGGACTTAGCATTCTCCTTGCCGCTCCTACAGGCAGAGCTGCCAAGCGAATGTCTGAGGCTACGGGTATGGAGGCAAAGACCATCCATCGCCTCTTGGGATTCAAGCCTACGGAAGGGTATAAGTTCAACGAAGAGAATCCATTGGACGGTGATGCGCTCATTGTGGACGAGTGTTCCATGATAGACATTATATTAATGTATTCGCTCCTGAAGGCGATACCACTTACCATGCGATTGGTTTTGGTGGGTGACATCGATCAGCTGCCTTCTGTGGGAGCTGGCAATGTTCTGCGTGACATCATCGAGAGCGAAGCGATACCAGTCACCCGACTGACAAGAATCTTCCGTCAGGCTCAGTCCTCTCGCATTGTGATGAACGCCCATGCCATCAACCAGGGATATTTTCCTAACATCCAAAACGGCAAGGACACTGATTTCTTCTTCATTCGTGCCGAGGAGCCACAAGATGCCGTGCCTCAGATAGTGAATCTGGTAAAGAATCGTTTACCGAAGGCATACGGTCGCCCAGTAAGCGATGTGCAGGTATTGACCCCGATGCGCCGCTCCTATTGTGGAAGCGACAATCTGAATATCGAACTTCAGAAGGCACTGAATCCTATGGGTGTGAGTCTTTCCTTTGGTGGAACCCTCTATCGTTCAGGTGACCGAGTGATGCAGATACGCAACAATTACGATAAGGATGTATATAACGGTGACATCGGAACCATATCGGATGTGGATTTGGAAGAAAACGAACTCTTGGTTTCCTTTGGTGATAAGGTGGTAACCTATGAGAAGAGCGAGCTGGATGAACTGGTACTTGCCTATGCCACCACCATCCACAAGAGCCAAGGTTCGGAATATCCCATCGTGGTCATTCCTGTGTTCTACAGTTTCTTCACTCTCTTGCAGCGCAATCTCATCTATACCGCCATCACCAGAGCAAAGAAAATCTGTGTGCTCATCGGACAAATGAAGGCATTGGGATATGCAGTGAAGAATCTCACTGTGGAGCAAAGGAACACTAAGCTCAAAGAAAGATTAAGAACAAATGAATAAAAAGAAGAAAAGGCATCGTGCTCACTTGCAAGGAAGAGAAGATTACCTTCTATGAGCAATTTGGGTTTAAAAATGAAGGTATCTCCTCCTCTGTTCATGGCGGCGTAGCTTGGTATCAAATGAGACTGATTTTTTAGATCCGAAATTGCCATTAATCTCTTCCGAACATGAGTCACAATCCATACGAGCACGGTATATAAGAATACCGAGGAGAAATGTGATTTGATGTAATATTCATTCTTAGATACGAAGAAACCCCATCAACAATCCGAATTTTCATTCATAATAGAATCGGAAAGTTGATGGGGTTTATTTGATGAAATTCCCATCTATATCTGGAGAATTTAAAACGATCAGTCAATATCGATTACCTGAAAATGCTTGTTGAAGGTTAAATCCAACCCATTTGCCAATTCCACTTCGTATTCATTCTTGCTCATTTCAATCTTCTTTACCGCTTGAGCTGGATAATTCTCCTTCAGGTAGTTTCTGATGGCCTGCGGAATCAGTTTGGCTGGCACTTTTCCCTGCTTGCAGTCAATCTCTGTGAGATTGCCCTTCTTATCAAATTCCAGCTTTGTTCCGTTCTGCAGAACCACATCATAGCTCTTGTTGATAACCCCTGTCTCAATGGTAGCAAGCATCACCTTCTGATTATTGAAATGGTTGCTGAGTAAGGTCTGAGCCTTTACCGGGAGTGCATTAACAGCGATAGGCTTGTCATTGCCTGCATTTGCTGCCATATTGCATGATAGCATGCAGCAAATGGCAATCATCAAAATTCTTATCATTCTTTTCATTTCATCCATTCTAATCATTTTTTTCATAAGCCACAATATTTAAAAGTTTATAATGTCTATTTGCAATGTATGTTTAAACATCCTATATTATATGTTATATTATATGCTATTCTTTATGAATTAGACGCATGATATCCCCAAATGTTTAAGTACAATGCCTATCTTGCTGATAAGGGCATAGATGGTCTATCAAAAATAGTACTCTAATATGATATTTGAACGTAAGAAATACTTGGATGAACTGCAAGCCAAATGTTTGATTCAACTGCCATCTACGATTCCGTTTACCAAAAACTACGATATCATGCACCTATATCTACGAAATCATGTACTTTAAACTACGAATCTGTTTACCAACATCTACGAAACCATTTACCTTAATGAATGTAAAATACTAATAATCAACAAGTTGACTTACTTGTAATTATAAATAATATTCTAATTTTTAATTTATAAAAGAGATTTTATCGAAAGAATGGTCAGAAGTAAATATGTGATTTTCAGATACTTAATCATTTGCAAGTAAACGATTTCGTAGATGTTGGTAAACAGATTCGTAAATTTGATGCCAGTAAATACTGAAATGATGATATAATAGGCCAATCATTATAAATATCTACGAAACCATTTACTTCGCAGTGGTAATTGTCTGATATTTAGAAGGATAAGCCTCATCATTATAGTTTTAATTTTGATTCACCCTATTTTGAAGGTAAAATAATAGCTGCAATAAGTGTCAGATATTCAGTAAGTTGTAAACTTTAGGTAAACAGATTCGTAGTTTTTGCTTTGATTTCCTTATTGCCCATGCGCCATATCTACGAAACTATTTACCTTAGTTTGTAGAAATCACTAATAATGAGAGGTTTGTACCTTTTAGATGAATTATTTCTTTACAGAATTGTTTTCATTTTTCATTTGCAAAAGTCTATGTGATAGAATACTAAATACCTCATTATCAGATATATAGAGAAATAAGGTAAATACTTTCGTAGATGTAAGAGCATAATATGAAGATAAAAGCATGCCGAGCAGGGCTTCCAACCTCTTTCCTCCCCTACCCTGCAACCTATCTGCGTATCTATGTACTTTCAACTACGAAACTGTTTACAAATATCTACGAAACTATGTACCTATATCTACGATTTCATTTACCTAATACTACGAAACTGTTTACCTCGTAACCTATAACTTCTTGAAAATAAGTAAATTAGCTTCTTTGTAATTATATAATGATTTTAATCATAACTTATAAAAACAATTTTAATTTAGAAATATGAGGCAGAACATGCTGATTATCAGATGGATAGCAAAAACTAGGTAAACACTTTCGTAGATATATAAAAAAGTTTCCTTTGGAGAAGGAAATCTCTTCATCCAAAGGAAACTCGACTCGTGTCTTTATTAGTCTCTATAAAATGTCGGTGAATACGAGCCTTTACAGTTAAAAAATTCTTTAGCTATATCTTCTACGCCCAGAGTTCTCAGCAAGTCAAAGTCTTCCTGTGTGGCCTTGACGCAAAACCTGTCGTTTTTCATTCCTACAAATTTGAATCTTTTAAGCAAAGCCTGCTGACTTGGGTCGATGATCATCGCTTGGAAACTTTGCCACTTGTCTTCCCCACCCTTCACGATTTTGATCTTGGGTGATTCCGTTGTATTGACATGGGCAAACAAGTCGCCTATCACTGGTTCCTTGTTGGCTTTTCCCATCTTCTGTTCCTTTCTCTCCAAGACCTTGCCATCGATGTGAGCCTTTCCTAGTGCCGTCCTCTTTACCTTGAAGAGAAGAGCCTCAGGATTACCTCTCGTCTGGCCACGTTTATATACCGGACTGCAATCGGTGAAGACGATGTCGGTCTTGTCTTCCTTGCTGAGTTTGGCGAAGTCTGCTTTGACAGCATCCAATACTTGCTTCTTGAACTGTGAGAACTTCGGATATTGCTCCTCTACCACCGTACCATCAGCCGATAGGGTTGCCATGCCCAGATATTCTTTCAGTGCCATGAAGGGAACTTGGAAAGTCATCTTGCCTTTGTTGATGCCCATCTGTCTCAATAAAAACAAATAGATTCGCGGAGTATTGGCCCTGTTGGCGTATCTTGCAATCATCGCCATGTGATGGATGAAGCCTTGGCTCATGTCGAAGGCATATTTCGCCACTACAGGGTCGATTTTCAGTTCCACCTCCCCTTTAGAACGGTCGTATGCCACGCCTTCCTTGGTATATCCATTGATGACCACATCCTCCGTAATGTTGGAGAAAACGTGCTGGATGACCACCTTACCGTCAATCTTGATCCTGACGCTGAAGTCCAACAATTCCTTGAGGGCTTTGCGCAAGTCCTTATAATGGCTGGAGTCGATGCCCAGTTCGTTGAGCTTCAGTCGAATCTTTGGCACATTCATCGCCACGTGCTCTTTATCGACCTCGAAGAGATAGTCTGACCGAAGTCCACCCTTCTCTCTCTTCTCGTTGAAGAAGCGTGTGACATACTCCTGAAGATGCGAACTGACGCAAAATAGCACATGCTGCTGCGACAAGGAGTATTGCTTGTCTATCTTCGTGAAGCTGAATGGGGTGTTGATCCACTGTTCATTCGACTGGATGATTTCGTTTTTCTTGTCTGTCATGCTGCAAAGGTACGTTTTTATTTGTTTATGTGCAAATAAAATGCCAAAAAACTCTCAGTTTCCTTATTGATTTTATCTGAATTCTTAAAAATCCGACATGTTTGCGTGTTTGCATACATGCAAAACAACAATTTTGCATCCACACAATTTTGCATGCAGTATTAAATGAATCCATACATGTTTGCAAGTGAAGTTGGAGGTTAATTTGTCAGATTGCAAATGTAAATGTTTGTTTTCAAAATTGCCTAAATGTTTGTTTGATTGGATGCAAAAATGCAAACATATTTGAAAAATGGTTTGTTGTCATGCAAACAAATTTGCAAAATAATTTGTTTGTATGAATATTAAATCGTATCTTTGCAGCGTCTTTATAAAATATAATTGGTGAAAATATGGAAAGCAAGTTGAAAATGATATTGGCCATTGTCAACAACAAGGGTGGGGTTGGCAAGACCACAACCGTGCAGAATCTAGCTGCCGGTATGCTTCGCAAGAACAAGAAATTGAGAATCCTCGAAATCGACTTGGACCCTCAGTGCAACCTCACGCTTCTGAATCATGCTCCAGAAGGGTGCGCCACTATCTTCGAATCTATGATAGAGTGCAAGGGATTGCCAATCTATAAGTCAGAGATTGGGGTGTATTATGTACCTGGTTCTGCCAAGATGCAGGATGTGGATCCATTCTTGCAGAACACCGGCGCTCCTAGACAAGTGCTGGGAGCGTGCATCAACAGTGATTCGATAGATATGACGGGTGAGGGCATCAAAAATCCGATCGACTATTTCGATTACATCTTCATTGATTGTCCTCCAGCCTTGTCGCAATCCACCTATAATGCCATGGTGGTGGCGAGCCATCTCTTGGTGCCAGTCCAGATGGAGGGTCTGTCTGTCAATGGTTTGGCTGCCATCCTTGGAGCAATGAATGAGGTGAAAAATGGTCGTTTCGCCTTGAATAAGGATTTGGAACTCTTGGGGTTGTTACCAGTCATGTTGGATGAGAGGCCACGTATCGTGCGTCAAGCATTGGCTTATCTAAAGGAAAGCTATGGTGATGCAGTCCTGAAACATGGCATCCGCCGCTGCGTGAAGGTGAATGAGGCACAGACAGAGATGACTGACCTTTTCCACTATTCGCCTTATTGCACGGCAGCCATCGACTATAGTGAGGTAATCAAGGAATTGTTTAATCTTTAAAGCTTAAATGATTATGGCAAAGGATTTTCGTGCGGCATTCAATAATATGAACCAGGCAGTTCGTCCTGGGGTAGGGGAGTCTCAGCAAGTTCCAGCACCAGCAGCTCCGGTGGTTAAGGAAAAGAAGATGAAGGCGGTAGAAAGGCGAGCTCAGTTGCATGGTGTTCAGACCTACTTGAACGATGAGGAGTATGAACAGTTGATGCTCACCAAACTGAGAACGAAGAAGAAATTTGAGGAAATCTTGCATGATGCTTTGGTGCAATACATGAAGAATCCATCGTAAGTCTTTGATATGCAGATAGCTAACTTGAAATGTTGTCAAGATGGCATTAATGAATGTGTGGATGCACAAATGCAAATAATCCGTCATGCAAAAATGTTTGCATGACGGATTAAATCACAGTATAATATGACTATAGAAGAAATCAAAAGCAGAAAGGAAGACCAAACCTTTGACTGCAAGAGCATACAGATAGACCCGAAAGCATTGGCAGTACCTATTGATTTAAATGAAAAAGTTCCAAGTGGCATTTTTCCACTTGGAACTTGATGGTTTATTTTCTTTTTGCCTTGAAGAACTCCTCGAAGAAGTCCATCTGCTTTTGATTTTGTACAGGCCCCAAATGCAGTCCTTCCTTCATGATCATCACCGTTGGCTTACCTTCTTGATAGGTAGTCCAGAATGGAAGGCTATCCCCATTTGGGTTGCCTGTCTTTGTGAAGTTGATCCAGTAGCGAGACATCATTTGCTCCATGTGTTGCTCCGTCTCGGTCATCTTTCCAGAGCCAAACTTATAGCCATAGATGAAAGGCATCTCTGCCACATGGCTGGCTCCTCCCTTGCGACTTCTTACGATGGTATTCTCTGAGTCTTGGTCAAAGTAATACATATACACCTTGCCCTTGCCAGTCTTACTTTGCAAGTTTGCCCAGGCATACGTACCCCATGCAAAGGAGCCATCACGGAAGATGTCTGATTGGGCGAAGTAGGTTTCTTCCTCTGTCTTGGCAGGATAGATGCTCAGTACTTTATCAGCCCAGCTGCCATATACCTCATGGATTCTTTTCTCGTAGTCGCTCACACTGATAGGGCGGCAGAACATGCTTCCTTCATCGCTGTTAGTTCCGATGATAACATTCACGTCATTGTAGTTCCCCTTCTCATAAAGCTTGTACTGGTCATCTGTGATGCTGTAGCCATCCACATTAGGCCAGAAGGATTCCATGGCGGTATTCTTCACGATGTCCATGAAAGGAACTTTTCTGAGTTGCTTAATGTTCTTTACTTTAAGTTTTTTTTGAAGTGCCAGTCCGCTTGCCTCTGCTGCTTTAGTTGTGAGCATGGCGGTGTTGCCGTTTCTTGCTTCACCCACTGGCCAGAAAGAACCGCCGCTTTCGCTGATGGCTCCTCTGAAGAGTCCCTTGGCAAGTGGAGAGGCGCATAACATACTTACCGAGATACCACCTGCTGATTCGCCTGCAATGGTAATCTTGTCAGGGTCTCCACCGAAGGCAGCGATGTTGTCGTGTATCCATTTCAAAGCCATCACCTGGTCAAGTATGCCATAGTTGCCTGATATGTTCTTGCCAGATTCCTTGCTAAGTTCAGGATGTGCCATGAATCCCAAGGCTCCCAAGCGGTATTCTATGCTACAATAGATGATGCCTTCCTTGACAAAGCTTTCCTGGGTTCCACTATAAGAGCCTGTGAGGAAGGCTCCTCCATGAATCATGACAAATACCGGGAGTTTGTCATCCTTGTTCTTGGCAGGTGTTTCCACACTGAGGTAAAGGCAGTCCTCACTCATGCCCAGCTCACCACCATTCTGGTTCGGGTCGATGGGCTGTGGTGGACGGTCTCCCCATTTGTCTGCCTTGAATACTCCCTTCCAAGGCTTCTTGCTCACTGGGGCTTTCCATCTGAGGTTACCCACTGGTGCTTCTGCGTATGGGATTCTCTTGTAAAGGGCGAATCCTTCATGTTCCACACCTTCTATTTCTCCTTGCTCCACTGTAGTTTTTTGCAGTTGAGCATTTGCTGCCGATAGACAAAAGAGTGCCAAAGCGGCTGTAAGTAGATGTCTTTTCATTCTCATATTTGGTTATTCTTGTTAGTTCAACATACAAAGGTAGTGATTTTAGAAACAAATCATCCTAAAATTTCGTTTTTTTTAGGAAAAGTTATACCTTTGCCTTTAAAAAGGACAAATACAAGGAAAAGTTATGAGAATTATAGGTAACTTATTATGGTGGCTCTTTGGTGGCTTGGAAGCTGCCTTTGGCTATTTTACTGGTCATGTGATGAAGTTTAACGAGCAAGTATCGGGGGCTATAGAAAGCTTCCCCATAGATAACCTGACCATGAAATGAGTTTAAAGTCATTCTTTAATTCTGATGTCATCAAGGGTTCTGCCATCAGCAAAGCGATTCAAGTCCACCCAATTCCATACGCCAGGCACTCTGCCATGACGGCTAAATTGCCAGATGTCATAATGTGGTTCGCCTGGTAATACAGGCTCATGGTTGTAGCTGGCTATCCAGAGATAATAGCCATCAAACTCTGGGCTGAGGTAATCCTTGAAATAACTCTCACTACAGTAGATGATTGGGGAGTGACCATAATAGGTCTTGCAAAGCTTGCAGAAGGTCTTCAGTGAGAGTTGTATCTCTTCTTTGCTCATTCCTTTGGTTCCGTCATCCTCCACATCGACCACAGGCAGGAGGTCTTGCTTATCCTCGTCATACACTGCTCGAAAGTTCTCAAACTGTAAGGCAGCAGGTGCTTTGGACAGGAAATGATAGGAACCAACAGGTATCTGATGCTTTCGGGCATAGCTAATGTTGCTCTCATACCAAGGATCCTGGATGTTGGCTCCCTCCGTGGCTTTTACGAAGACAAACTTCAATCGCTTCACTTCGCCCAGTTCATCCCAATGAATTCTGCCTTGATGATGTGAGATGTCGATACCATCATAAGAGCCAGAGTACTGCCCAGAAGTGAGGTCATGCTGTGGCCATTGTTTATCAGATGCCCTCTTGATGATGTAAGATGATACCATCCGATATGCCTCAAAGCCAATGATGAAAAGGGCGATGAGGGCAATGATTATATAAAAGGCTTTCTTGCTATAGCTGTTTTGTTTCTTTCTTTTTGCCATAATATGATAATGGAAATAGCTTCTTGTTCTCTTAAGAGATACAAAATTACAGTTTTTCCTGTAGATAGCCAAATACTTCTACAATTTTCTGTTTCATCATAAACATAGAAGTGTCAAGAAAAAATTATTAAAACCTCTAATTTCTATATTTTATTTTTTGTTTTGGAACAAATATCGCTAATTTTAAAATTAAAATACAAATATTTCAAAAACATATCATTATATGAGATTAATTGATTATATTTGCAGAAAAAATATTGACCAATTATCTCGGATAAATTCAGTTAGAAACTTGTTTAGAAATTATAAGATGAAGGCATATACATATATAAGACAAGGTGAATTTGGCTTCACAGAAAAGGAAAAGCCTGTTATATTGGATGCACATGATGCCATCGTGAAGGTTACTCTGAGCAGTATCTGTACCAGCGATCTCCACATCAAGCATGGTAGCGTTCCTCGCTCTGTGCCAGGTATTACCGTAGGGCATGAGATGGTGGGCATTGTGGAGAAAGTGGGTGAGAATGTAACCCATGTGAAACCAGGTGACAGGGTAACAGTGAATGTGGAAACCTTCTGCGGAGAATGCTTCTATTGCAAGCACGGCTATGTGAACAACTGCACATCGGAACATGGTGGTTGGGCTTTGGGATGCCGCATTGATGGCGGACAGACAGAATACGTAAGGGTTCCATACGCTACCACAGGACTGAACAAGATACCCGATTCTGTAACTGATGAGCAGGCTCTTTTCGTGGGAGACATCCTTGCCACAGGATATTGGGCAGCCAGAATCTCAGAGATTACAGAGGGAGATACAGTTCTCATCATTGGAGCCGGACCAACTGGCATTTGCTGTCTCTTATGTACCATGCTCAAAAAGCCTGGTAAAATCATCGTTTGCGAGAAATCCAAGGATAGAAGATATTTTATCAAGCTGCATTATCCTGATGTGCAGGTTGTAGAGCCAGAAGATTGCGAATCTATCGCCAAAGAGCTGAGTGCCCATGGTGGAGCAGATGTGGTAATGGAAGTGGCAGGAGGCGAGGACACCTTCCAACTGGCTTGGAAATGCGCACGTCCAAACGCCATAGTTACCATCGTGGCCATGTATGACAAGTCTCAGGTGCTTCCTCTTCCTGATATGTATGGCAAGAACCTTACCTTCAAGACTGGCGGAGTAGATGGTTGCGACTGTGAGGAAATCTTGAAGCTGATAGAGCAGGGCAAGATAGATACCACTCCTCTCATTACACATCGCTTTCCTCTTTCTATGATAGAGGAGGCGTATGATTTGTTCGAGAATAAGAAAGATGGTGTCATCAAGACAGCCATCTACCCAGGATAAGATGTTTGGCTTCTCTATTTTTGCTATGGATGACTCTAACAAAGTCTGGAAAGAAATGGTTGAAGGAGCTTTAGGAGTGATTGTAGCTTAGTAAACAGAAAAAGGCAGATTGAATTTGGAACTCAATCTGCCTTTGGTATAGGTTGTTTCCTATTTTCTGTTAGCTCATCCATCCCAGAAGTGCCACCAAGTAGGCATTCCAGTTGATGGCGATTTCATTGGAAGCATAGCTGCCCGTATTGTCTTGATAGCACTCGTCAGGAGCATCTGATGGGTAAGGGGGCACGAAGGCTGCGTCTTGTTTTCCTACGTTGGCTCCACCAGCCAAGAGACCCGGTATTGGGGCTGCGATGCTATCTGCCGTGGAGATTCTGTGATGAGGGTGCATTACTGGCTGAGTGCCGAATCCTGTGAGGTAGCAGTAGCCAGTAGCATTTCTTCCAAAGAGATAGTCGATGGTGGAAAAGGCAGCATCCTTATATCGGTTGTCTTTGGATAGGGCATACTGGTACATTTGGGCGATGCCTCTTCCGGCGCACTTTTCTGAGTTGCTACCCCAGATGAAATCGCTTGCCTTGTTGCCGAATACGCTATGGAAGGATGATGTGCTGAGGGCTTGGATATCCTGTTCACACTGCTCTTTGAGGGATTCTTTGATGGCTTCTATTGGGAATTTGTCCTTTTCTGGGGTGCTCAAGATGTCTTGGTTTAGCCACTGAAGGAGCCCCAATCCCTCCACCTGTCCCCAGGAAGGGATAGAGAAGCGGGTAGGGGCAAACTGCTTGGCTTGCTCTAAATAGGCATTTTCCTTTGTGGTGAGGTACATTTCTGTGGCTGCCCAGAAGAACTCATCCTCAGCATGATTGTCACCATAGGTTCCGGTACTGATTTTAGGTGAGAACTTTTCATTGATACCGTCTTGGTCATAATAGACAGTTGGGTTCTTGACAGCCCAAGCGTATGCTCGTTCAGCTGCTTGGATGGCTTGTTGGCAGAATTTTTGGTATTGTGGATAGGCGTTATAGATGCGTGCTGCAAGAGCCATGGTAGCTGCGAAATCAAGTGTGGCTGCCGTGCTCTTTTGCACCACGTATCTTTGCTGATGGCAGTCTTTTGGCATCACGAATCCCTCGAAGTTAGGAGTGGTGAGCTTATGATACACCCCTCCATCCGAAGGGTCTTGCATCGTAAGCATCCATTCTAGATTGTACATGATTTCATCGAGAAGATCAGGAATCTGGTTGGTGGATTCAGGGATATTGGTATGAATGCTATTGAAGTAATTCTGGTTGAGTTGGTAGGATTGCAGCATCAAGCCAATGGAAAAGGCGGAGTTGACGATGTACTTGTTGTAATCACCTGCGTCGTACCATCCTTTTGGGGAGGATAGGATGGTTCTTGCTGGTCTCTCCTTGGAAGCGGCAGATGGATGAACCATCACTTCTGTGTCTAAGTGAGCGGCTTCTCTTGCGTAATCACCAGCGTATTGCTTCTCGATGGCCATACCAGAGCGTTGCAAGTAGAACGCTTTGATAGCGGCTGTGAGGGCATCTTGGTATGGTTGCTCTTTGATGGTGATGGGTTGGGAGTATTTGCCGGCTGTCAGCAAGTAAGTGCCTGGTTGGGTGATTTTACTGAAGTTGATGGTTTGGCGTTGCTTCTTGGAGAAAGGTGAAGTGGTGGTTTGAATGGCTTTGCCCTTCCACACGATGTGTCCCTTGGCATCCCTTATTTGGAATGTCTTGGATTTTGCTAATGGCTCGATGGTGGCATACTTAGCTTCTTGTGGATAGTAGCCCACTTGGTTTACCTTGATAGGGTTTTGTGCATGGCTGCCTATGACAGAAGACAGTGCAATGCATGTTAAGATGAGTTGTTTCATAAAGGCTCCTTATTAGTGATTCTTTTGGGTAGCGATATTCTCCTTTTGGATAGTTCTCTATATCGTCACCTTAAACTAGTTACTTTATTTGTGTTTAAAGATTGTTGGATACAAATGTAGCAAAAAAAAGTAGAAATGAGGTGAATCAGGTTTCATATTTAAATATTTTTGGCTAAGTGGGCTGATGCCAAAAGAAATGTTTTGCAAATTATTTGGAGGTGTCGAAAATATTGTGTAGTTTTGCAGTAAATTGAGATTTTGAAGAATGATATTAAGACGATTCTTGCAATTCGGAGGCTTGCGCTTGGTATGGCAATATGCCAAGATGGGTGTGCTATGGAGCGGTGGAAAAGCATTGCTTCATTGCGCATGGCATGGGCAATCCCTGAAAACGGCTTATGCGCTTGTTACCCAAAAGGTGGATGACATCCTTTTGGATCGCTACCAATATGTCTTGGATGAAGCGTTGGCTAAGCTTGGGGAGTGTAAGATTTCTGAGGCAAACAGACTAGAGAGTAAGTCCTCTGAGGCAGATGGACAAATATCGGATTCTCAAACTCGT
This sequence comes from Prevotella sp. CAG:732, assembly GCA_000436035.1. Lineage (GTDB taxonomy): Bacteria > Bacteroidota > Bacteroidia > Bacteroidales > Bacteroidaceae > Prevotella. The sequence continues at coordinate 14,525 of FR893214.1, forward strand.
GTTCCCAAGGTGGTTTGGTTTTCATGGCTGCAAGGTATGGAGCAAGCGCCCGACATCGTGAAAGTCTGCTTGCGATCGCAAAGGAGGCATCTGATGGGTTATGAGTTCCGCATCGTTGACTTGACGAATTATCACAACTGGGTGCAGTTGCCTCAGTATGTCGAGGAGAAATTCCGAAAGGGGCTGATTCCACCAGCTTTGTTTAGCGACTTGCTGCGTTTGGCTCTGTTGAAGCAATATGGTGGCGTGTGGATGGATGCTTCCGTGTATTGCTCAGGTTTTGGCAATGAGAAGTTGCGAGAGCGATGGGAGCAGATCATGGGTAGCGAACTGACCTTGTTCAGGTATTTCCAGCGAGGACGCAAGGAGGCGGTTGGGTTATCGACATGGTTCTTTGCCGCCATTCCACAGCAGCCGGTCATCTCCATCGTCCTTGACATGCTCTTGGCTTATTGGAAAGATTTTGACTGCACGGTGGATTATTACATCTGCCACTTATTCTTTGGCAAGGTACTCAGTAAGTTCCCGGATGTTTGGGCAGCCATGCCTCGTGCCAACAGTAACCATAGCATCTTGTTGGGTTCTGCGCTAGGCAAAGATTATCAAGAGGCTGCCTGGCAAGACTTGATAGCCCATGTGAGCATCCACAAGATGAACTATCGAAAGGTGGGCGAGGCGATGGAGAATCCCAACAGTTATTGTAACCATATCATGAATGAAGGGTGCTGATGTATGTCTTCGCTTTTTAATAGGTATCGTATGAACAAATTATATTTTCGTTTTATCCGTTTCTCCTTGGGCATTGAGGAGGGAAAGGAGTTCCTGGATGGTTCTGCTTTGAAGAACTTCGATTGGCAAGCGTTTTATGAGTTTGCTGGTCAGCAGACATTGCTAGGTATCATCATGGATGGTGTGCAGCGGTTGCCAAGAGAGGTCGCTCCCAAGCAGGAGCTTTTGATGAGGTGGTTCTTCGTCAGTCAGAAGTTAGCCAAGCAGAATGTGATTCTCGACAAGGCCACCACGGCGATCTATCATAAGATAGTCTCTGAGGGGTATCAGTGTTGCATCTTGAAGGGGCAGGGGAATGCGGTGCTGTATCCCAATCCTGCCGCTCGTACGCCTGGTGATGTCGATGTCTGGGTGAATGCCAGCAGGGAGGAGATTCGCCAGCTTGCCCAGAGACTTGCCGATAACATGGGCAAGGTGGAGGAAGAGAGCCTCAACCACGTGGTGGTGACCATCAAGGGCATCTCCGTGGAACTCCATTCGACTCCTGCCATCATGTGTAATCCGCTTCATCATCATCGCATGCAAAAGTGGTTGAGGGCGAACGTGGACGAGCAATGCAGCCATATCGTTCCGCTGGCGAGTGTAGTTTCAGATAGAGTATGCGAGGCGGCGATTCCTACGGCTTCCTTCAATGTGGTGTATCAGCTCTATCACCTCTATCACCATTACTTGTATGAGGGAATCGGGCTGAGGCAGTTTCTGGACTACTACATGCAAGTGAAGAGTGAAGAACGAAGAGTGAAGAAACAAAGTTTGGTGCCCGAAGGGAAAGCCAATTTGAATGACGCTATGCAGCAAAAGACATTGCAGCAGTTGGGGTTGTGGAATTTTGCCGGGGCGGTGATGTATGTGTTGCATGAGGTGATGGGATTGTCGGAGGCGCAGATGATTGCGCCGATGGATGAGAAGCGAGGCAAGATGCTGCTCGATGAGATATTGCAAGGTGGCAACTTTGGCCATCATGCGGAGAATCGAAGTGGCGCCTTGACATGGCGGCACAACATCTATCGCTTGCAGAAGGACTGGGAACTGATGTGGTATTATCCTGGTGAATGTATGGTGGAACCGTTCTATCGGCTTTGGCATTTCTTCTGGAGGATGAAGCATCGGCAATAGGAAGAGGTTTTAAAGCATTGATAATCCATCACTAGTTCTTTCTCCAAGAACATCAACATATAGATAGGCATATATCAACCTTTTGTGTACAAAATCATCCACTGCCACCTTTTCTTTCCAGCATTTCTCAAGGGCTTGGAATGAAACTCTAATTCATCAGCCGCTGGCTGATGAATTGCAAGTATCAGATACAGAAAGTGTTATCCCAGTAAAGGAACTTATGATGTTAAATCCTCAGCCATTGGCTGAGGATTTGGATTGGCATGATTTCTTCTCTGTTAGTTTTACTCATCACAGTGAGATTCTTGCCAAGACAGATACTTTGGAAGAACGTGCTTTCTATATCCATCATGATGCTAAGACTAATGATGACAAGGAGGGATAGATTATATAGGTCTATTTGAACATCGGACGACGCATCGTCGAGTTATGATGGCTTCTCTTATTTGCATTCTTTTATGTATGTTTATATTAATTATCTAATAGTACCACACCCACCCTTACTTTCTTGCCGCAGTGAGGGCAGAAGGTGGAGGTCTGAATCATTTGCTGCTGGTTTTCTGATACCAGTCCGTTTTCGTGAACCGGATAGGCTGGCTCATTTTCTGCTACATCCTCGTTTTCTTTCTTGTCAGCATTCGAGAAAAGATCATCCTTTTCGTTTGTCGGGAAGAACATATCACGAGGGTCTATATCCAAAGCCATAGCTATGCGATAGATAGTGTTTGTCGTTAATGACTTGTTGCGGAGGAACTGCGACATTGATTGCGATGACATGCCGCATTTCTCAGCGAACGCATTGGTACCCAAGCCTAATTTCTGCATCAGTTTACGGAGGTTGATTTCTGATTTTGGCTTAATATTTTCTTTCATAATTTCTATATTTATATATATATTCTTTAACAATAGTTCGTTAATAATTCAATAATGCGCTAAGCAGCTATACGCTGTAAGCACGAGAGA